>NZ_JAIP01000039.1:0-407 GCF_002924605.1 Petrotoga sp. SL27
GAGGTAAAGGTATGGGTTTGTGCACAAGAAGGTTGATAAGATATGGTATAAAAAATTATAAAAAGTACATGATTTTCATGTTTCTCTTGGGTATTGCTACTTTGGTATTAGCAGCTTTGAGACCTTTTTTCATTCAGTATTTAATCGACGATATAATATCTTTTCAAAGAATTAACATACTGCCTTTTTTCCTTATCTTTTTAATCGGTGTAGTAGCTTTAGAAAGAGTTTTCAATTATTTTTTCAATACTTATCATCGAAAAGTTAATTTTATTACTATCAAAAACGAGCAGATAAACCTTTATAATAAAATTCAAAACTCAAAATTTGTTGATTATTCTAAGATGGATTCTGGGGATATAATGAGTAGGTTATTGTCTGATATTGATGAAACTTCTTATACAATG
>NZ_JAIP01000053.1:0-529 GCF_002924605.1 Petrotoga sp. SL27
CTCGCCTACATGAAGCTGGAATCGCTAGTAATCGCAGGTCAGCCAAACTGCGGTGAATACGTTCCCGGGCCTTGTACACACCGCCCGTCACGCCACCCGAGTTGGGAACACCTGAAGGCAGTACGGCAGGTACTGTTGAAGGTGGGCTTGGCGAGGGGGGCGAAGTCGTAACAAGGTAGGTGTACCGGAAGGTGCGCCTGGATCACCTCCTTTCTAAGGAGAATTTAATGTTTCTACCTCCTCTATCTACTTTTGAGAGAGTAATAGATTTTTTATAGTCTAAAACATATAGTCTAATCCATTTCGTTGGGGTGGTAGCTCAACTGGGAGAGCGTCTGCCTTGCACGCAGAAGGTTAGGGGTTCAAGTCCCCTTCACTCCACCAAATTGTATAAAACCAGAAAAAGTAAGAGCTCATTGACAAGTGCATAGAGTAAGTCCAAAGTAATAAGGGCATACGGTGGATGCCTAGCCAGCTGGAAGCGAAGAAGGACGTGGTAAGCTGCGAAAAGCTGTGGGGAGCTGCAAAC
>NZ_JAIP01000020.1:0-422 GCF_002924605.1 Petrotoga sp. SL27
GTCTATGACAACTTGGTAGCATACGATGGTGAAAGTTTGAGTAAGTTTGTTCCTATGCTCTCAACGGTTGTCCCAACAGTTGAAAACGGTTATTTGAGAGATGGTGGAACGACATATGTTTTCCCAATAAGAGAAGGTGTGAAATTCCACAACGGTAACGATTTAACACCTGAAGATGTCGAATACACGTTCGAAAGAGCACTATTATATAACCCACCTGGAGGACCAATATGGATGTTCTTGGATCCCATGTTTGGTGTTTTCAGTATTAGAACCTTGGTAGAAGATTACGTAGGTGCTTCATGGGCTACTATATTTGATGGTGAGATGAATCCTACATCTCCTGAATACGAAGAGGCTTTAGTTAATTTCTATCATGATGTAATAGATCCTGCAGTAGAAGTTCAAGGCAACGAAGTACA
>NZ_JAIP01000061.1:0-308 GCF_002924605.1 Petrotoga sp. SL27
TGCTTCATGGGCTACTATATTTGATGGTGAGATGAATCCTACATCTCCTGAATACGAAGAGGCTTTAGTTAATTTCTATCATGATGTAATAGATCCTGCAGTAGAAGTTCAAGGCAACGAAGTACACGTTCATTTGGCAAGACCTTTTGCTCCGTTTTTGAATGTAATTGCTTCTGGAAGTGGTTGGGGTGCAATATTAGATAAAGAATATTCTATAGAAATAGGTTTATGGGATGGAAATGCCGAAGGTTGGTGGAAGTATCACGGATGGACAAAAGAACAGTCTCCATACTTTGACCATGCTATGG
>NZ_JAIP01000063.1:0-267 GCF_002924605.1 Petrotoga sp. SL27
TTCTTTAAACGTAATAAAAGCCTTGGAAAAGGAAATAGAAACCGTTGATAAGGCTATTGAAAAAACGGTAAAAGGGCTTAATCCCAGCCAATATCAATCACTCATCTCTGTCAAGGGTATCGGTCCTGTTATTTCCTCTGGCATCATCAGTGAGATAGGTACGATAGCTTCCTTTCCATCTCACGATAGTTTGGCCAAATTTGCAGGACTGACATGGAGAAAACGTCAATCAGGGAATTATTCCTCTGACGAGACAGAAATGACTAA
>NZ_JAIP01000043.1:0-281 GCF_002924605.1 Petrotoga sp. SL27
CATCATCAGTGAGATAGGTACGATAGCTTCCTTTCCATCTCACGATAGTTTGGCCAAATTTGCAGGACTGACATGGAGAAAACGTCAATCAGGGAATTATTCCTCTGACGAGACAGAAATGACTAAGACAGGCAACCCGTATCTTCGATACTATTTTATCGAAGCCGCTAGCTCCGTTAAAAACTATATCCCTGAGTTCAAAGAGTATTATTGGAAAAAATACTACGAGGTTGCCACTCATCAACACAAAAGAGCCCTCGCGCTCACGGCTCGTAAGTTGG
>NZ_JAIP01000032.1:0-275 GCF_002924605.1 Petrotoga sp. SL27
GAGAAAGAGGAAGTAAGTTATCGGATGGGCAAAGGCAGAGAGTAGCGATAGCAAGAGCATTGATAAGGGAACCAAAGGTATTGATACTGGATGAAGCAACGTCAGGGGTAGATTCTCAAACAGAAGAAGAAATATTCGATGAATTGAAAGAGTACAAGATGACTTTGATAATAATATCCCACAGATTGTCAACGATAAGAAAGGCTAACAAAGTGATACTGTTGAAAGATGGAGAGATAAAAGGAGAAGGAGTACATGAAGAGTTATTAAAAAAT
>NZ_JAIP01000051.1:0-305 GCF_002924605.1 Petrotoga sp. SL27
TGACAGAGATGAGTGATTTATATTCTATGGGATTAAGCCCTTTTACCGTTTTTTCAATAGCCTTATCAACGGTTTCTATTTCTTTTTCCAAGGCTTTTATTACGTTTAAGGAGGAAGAGATAGCGATATTCAAAGGTTCATAAGCCATTTTGTCTAATCTGTACGAATTATTGGCTGCTTGTTTAAGAAGAGTTGCAACCTTCACGGGATCTTTGAACCTGTTTTTACTTTTTTCAATAACGAACTTAGTTAAATCACCAATGGGTTTGTAAACTATCTCATCCAAAGAGTAGAACTCAGTCAAA
>NZ_JAIP01000010.1:0-1450 GCF_002924605.1 Petrotoga sp. SL27
AAGAAAGGATAGAAAGGATGGACCAAGGGATAGAAAACATGACTGCAAGTGCGCAAGAACAAAGTGCAAGTGCGCAAGAGATGAGCACAGCGATGGACAGGGTAGCGAAAGCGGCAACACAGATAATTGAACAACTAGAAAGGTCAAGAAGTGTAATAGACGAACAAGTAAAACAAGGGGTAGGGATAAACGAAGAAGCAAAAGAGTTGAGTGAATTAGCCACAGAGTTGAAAGGATTAGTTGGAAGTTTTAAGATATAAAATTTTGCTGAATTGTGCAAAAAGCTTTTTGCTACTTTATGCAAAAGTGTTTTTATAATGCCTTAGAAACAATTTCCATATTCTCATTTGCGAAGCAAATGCCTTTGAGGAGTTTACCCCTCAATGTCCGGGTTTGCCCCTTAATGCACGGGCAAAGGGGCGCTGAAACAAGTTTTAGAGTTTCAAAAGACAGTACCAGAAAATATTAATAGGAGGATTTCAAATGAAAATACTAGTGATCAACTCAGGAAGTTCATCCTTAAAATATCAAGTATTAGAAATGGAAAACGAAGAGTGTCTGGTTAAAGGGTTGGTTGAAAGGATAGGAGAGCAAGAGTCAGATATTGAACAAGAAAGTGAAGGAAAAGAGTACAAAAATATAACCAAGATAAAAGACCATGAAGAAGCGTTAAAAAAAACTATGGAATTGATAACTGATCCCGAATACGGGTGTTTAAAAGGATTAGATGAGATAGATGCGGTTGGACACAGGGTTGTACATGGAGGAGAAAAGTTTTTCTCTTCTGTATTGATAGATGAAGAAGTTATTAAAGCTATAGAAGAAAACTCTGATCTTGCTCCTTTACATAATCCTCCCAATTTGATGGGCATAAGAGCTGCCAAAAAATTATTACCCAAAGTACCCCAAGTAGCGGTATTTGATACATCATTTCACCATTCGATGCCAGAGAAAGCGTACATGTATGGGCTACCTTACGAACTTTACCAAAAGTACAAGATAAGACGTTACGGATTTCATGGGACCAGTCACAGGTATGTATCTCAAAAAGCTTCTGAGATATTAAGAAAAGATATAAAAGAATTAAAGATGATAACGGCACATTTAGGTAACGGTGCATCTTTAGCTGCGATTGACAGAGGGAAAGTAGTTGACACATCGATGGGATTCACACCTTTGGAAGGATTGATAATGGGCACAAGAAGTGGAGATATAGATCCAGGGATCGTTCTTTTCCTTACAAGAAAAGGTTACAGCGTAGATGAAGTAGACGATTTATTGAACAAAAGAAGTGGTGTCTATGGTTTAAGTGAAATGAGCAACGACATGAGAGACATCAGAAAAGGAATAGAAAATGGGGATAAAAAGGCAAAGTTGGCATACGATGTGTATGTATATCGTTTAGCAAAATACATAGGAAGTTATATAACCATACTAAAAGGATTAGATG
>NZ_JAIP01000023.1:0-189825 GCF_002924605.1 Petrotoga sp. SL27
CACTAAGATCCAAGTACTTAACAACCTTTTCCAAAAGGGTTAAAGCATAATTCTTGTCATAGGCAGAAGCAGGGGAAACCACGGTGAAGATAGGGACGTTGAGGAAAGTAATAGTATGAGCCTTGTAACCAAAAAAGGAGACAGCGCATAGCGCAGGATAGGAGATAGAATTCTTTGGGTTACCGTACTTATCGTAGATAGGTTTAGAATTAGAAACAGGTTTAACGCCGAAATTTGCTTCTAAAGGAGAACGATAGCACTCTTTATAATCCTTAAGAGGCGAAAGCCCGTTTCCTCAAATTTACCGTGACTCTTCTTGTTGTTGAAGAAAGAATTAAAGATAATGGGGTAAGAATCAACAACAAGATAACTGGTATCAAAGATTCCCTCTTTGATGCCTTTAAAGACGGTAAAAACGATAACCTTATCCAAATAAGAAGGGTCAAACTCCTTCTTAAAGGCGATACTTAAATTCATAATGTTTTTTCTCCATGACCCCGTTCGGGGCGTTTCTTTTAGCCAGAGTAGACAAAATCGAAGTACAGTTGAGAAGAGTTACCGTATAATGACAATTGAATGACCTCCTTACGAGATAATAAAAATGTAGTATCAAATACATTATACAGTGAGGAGGTAAAAGTATAACATTGAAGGTATTAAAAGTTAGTTACAATGCATGTTTTAGAATTTCTGAAGACAGTATAGTATTATACATAGGAGAAATATATTCAAGACAACATGATCCTTACACAGATTATGTAAGGGAAAGGTTAGAAGAGGAAAGGTTAGAAATAATCAGAGGGACATTAGCTGAATGGTTAGAATATGTAATTTACATTAATGAAAGAAGAAATTCCAACTTGCTTTTCCGATTTGTGGATAATTATATGGGTTTCACCGATTGGCGTTTTAAAAAAATTTTTGGGATGCATTCTATGGGCTTTGCTCTTTTACCTGTTAGGCCCTTTTACTTATATGCAAGAAGAAGTGGCGATGGCAAAAATGGATGCCATCGCCAAAGAAGCATCAAAAAAAGATTCTTCGTTAGTTGTCCCAATGATTCATGCACTTTTCGCTGATTCTGCGAATACGAATCTCGAAGTTGAAAGTGCAGCCTTCAGAGAACAATGCTATCTCAAACACAAATTAACAGTTAAGAGCTTACATTAACTTAGCAAAAAAGTGTGAAGTGAAAATCATTCCACTCTAGAAACATCTAAATTTACTTCTTTTATACCGTTAGTGGTGTTTGTATTAAACAATTCATTTAAGGCTGAAAGCAATTTGTTCTCAATTTCGGAGATTTTTTCATTACTTCTAAAATCTTCAGGCTTATAAGTTGAGAATATGAGTCTAAGAGTATCAAACACTTGCGAAAAGGAATTTTCCACAGTTTTTTTTATTTCTGTGTTGGCTACTAATAAGGAATATTCCGTAACAAAAACACGGTTGTTGAGGTTAATTCTAACCGGGTACTCGCCTTTTATAATTTCGACTTTTAAGTCTTGCTGGGTTTGAATGTACCTGATTTCAGGTTCTAACGCTCCATAGAACTTAATGTCAGTGTATCCGAGAAATTCAGGATTACGTGGATTATCTTTAATAGAGTAGACACTAACTTGTCCGTTTTCAAATCTAGCATATAAATAGCCATTGGCGATTTTAATACCGTTAATACCTTCTAAATTCAAGTTTTCTAACAGTGTTGGAGAATTAGGATCGCTTATTTCTGCGATGCTTAATCCTTCAATATTTCTCAATATATAAAGATAATTATCGTGATTAATTACATCTGTGACGTTTCCTGGCGCGTCTATTGTAGCGATTTCTTGAGGATTACTTGGATTTGTAACTTCATATATCGTTACTCCCATTTCACCACTTGGAGAGTAAAGGTAGACTTTTTCTTGAGGTACGACTCCAGTAGAAAATCTTATTTGAGAAGTAGATTCTCCACCTTTTTTATCCTTTGCAACAATTCTTAAGGTGTAATTTTTTCCCATTTCCAAGGAATTAAATTGATAAAAATAGGTATTGATATTTTCAGCTATGAGTTGTTCTTGTTCTGAGTCGGGGGTTAAATATAAGTCAAAGACCAAAGAATCTCCTTCAGGGTCTTCCGCTTGCCATACGAAGTATACATTTGGTTCGGTTAATAGTTGATTTGCAGATGGAGATAAGATTATAGGGCTATTTGGAGAACTGTTTTTTTGAAAAGAATAGTTTTCAGAGAAATCATAAACCATGTTATTTTTAACAACAGCAAATTTTAGATCCACTCCTTCAGAAGGTACAGAACTTAAAATAATAGTATTTTGGTTGGATGTCCTAAAAGGTTCATAAATTCCAGAACTATTTCTTCTATAAATTAAATATTGTTCATAGTCTTGTGGAAGGGTTATGTACAAATCGTTATTAACCCACCTATAATCTACCTGATATTTCAAAGATGATTTTTTTAGTTTTATGTCGTTTAGTGTTTTATTTTCGTTCACAAAGAATTCTGGGTTGTTATAGTAGTAGTAGGCGAGCCCCGTATCATCAACTGCCATGATATTTAGTTGATAAGTTCCTTCTTCTATGGACGTTAATTCTATACTTTCTCCAACGGGAAAAGATGCTTCGTAAGTATTGGCTCCAATCAATTGAACTTTTATTTCTTTGTAAGGTTCTTGCAGACCTCCTGACGCAACTATTTCGTAGTTGATCGTTACATTATACTTTCCACCAAAAAACAACAGAGAAAATATGATCACAATACCTAATACAATTATTGCAATAATAGTTGTAATTATAATTAATCTCTCCCTGTTTTGTGGTGGTTTCTTTTCTTCTTGGTTAATTAAACTTTCGTACTCTAATTTATTTTCATTCTTATTTTCTGAATTGTTCTGATCAGCCATTTCTATCCCTCCAAAGATAATTATGTTGTTCCTTTAGAAAACTTATTTAGCGTCCCTTCGCCCCGCTGCCCGCCCTTTTGAAGGAAGGGACCTGCGGTTCCCCAGCCCCTCTAAAACTCTGTAATTACATAAGATGTTTACTCGAAATCATTTTATATAGCTGTATGTATGTTTCTAAGGGAATATCTTCTGGTCGAGATGACGGGTCAATTTGTACCTCAGTTAGATATTTTTCAGCATCAGGTATTATCCCCTTTAGATTGTTTTTTATGGTTTTCCTTCTTTTAGAAAAACACATGTGAACAAATTTCATGAAATCTTTTGGATCTATTTCTTCTACATACTTATATAAAGGGTTGAACTTTAATATTACTGAATCTACTTTTGGAATTGGTATGAAATTATTCCTAGATACATCCATGATTTTTTCGACGGTACAGTAAGTCTGAACGAATATACTTAAAGGGCTGTAACTTTTTTTTGATTTTGCCATCAAACGGTGTCCAAACTCTTTTTGAAACATAAAAATTGCGTATTCAAATTTTGGAGACTCTTCAAATATCTTTTCTAATATTCTTGAAGAGATATAATATGGGATGTTTGCGATATATTTTAATTTTGAAATATCTTTGAATTTAGAAAGGTCTGCGTTTAAGAAATCCTCAAAATGTATTTCTACATTTTGTGAATCTTCAAATCTTTCTTCTAATAACGGTTTGAGCCTTTCATCAATTTCGAAAGTTATTACTTTTTTGGCATTCTTAGCTATCTCTTCTGTGAGGATTCCATTGCCGGTTCCAATTTCTATTATTACGTCATTTTCATCGATTTCACTTTTTTGAACTATTTCATGAGATACGTTTGAGTTAGATAAGAAATTTTGCCCCAACCCTTTTTTTAATCTGATATCGTACTTCTTAAGCCATTCAGAGGTTTTCAAAGAAATTTCACCTTTCTTATTTCATTAAAATAATCCAGATACCTTTGTGTATGTATCGAAACCAGTGTTAATAAAACTCATGAATGTTTGTACTACACTCATAACTTCGACGATGTTGGTGAGTGTGTTTTTTGGAATGTAGATAATATCTTTTGGTTTTACTTCTGGGTTCATTCCAGTTTTTACAGGGGCTGCATTTATTATACCGGATAAATCTAAAGTAACAGGTGGATTTTCTGGGCCATCTTTGAATAAGTATACAGTTGTTAATTGAGCAGATTGAGAGGCGTTCCCGGCTTTGAGTATAGCGTCTAGCACTGTCATGCCTGAATTGTATGGAATAATACCGGGTTTTGATACTTCTCCAAAGACGTAAACAACTTGCTCTTCTATCGGTGGTACGTAGACTATAGATCCAGGGTTAACGAGTACATTTCTTAAGGAATCAACGTCTTTTATATCGACTTTTATTTCTTCATTGTTTTTTGTGTAGATGAAGATGCTCTCTTGATTTTTCCAATCGATAGCGGAGCTAGAAAGGATCTCAACCAAGCTCATAGGGACATCCGTTCTTAGACTTTTTGGAGAGATATTTCCCAAAACAGCTATGTATGATCCACTCACTTCCGGTTGAACAACGACGTAGGAACCTTTAGGGACCTCCATCATTAAATTATTTAACAATTCTTCAGAATTTATCGTTTTTATCTTTTCATTGTTTTGGTAGATTGTGATTGTACCAGTATCTACGGGAGAGAATCCCTTTACCGACGCGAAGACATCAATTAACCTTACATTTTTTTGTTGAATAACTTGTGTTTCTCCTGCCTTGTAGACGATAACTTGGTCTGGAGCAATTTTTGAAATCTCTACAAAGACCTTGCCTTCGAGTGGAATATTTTTTAAACTGTCAAATTCATTCGCTGTTAAAGTTCCCGTTTTTTCATCGATTTGATATCTAACTTGGTAGGATTCATTCAAATTAAACGGTAGTAGTAACTCGTACAAACTTTCTCCTTGATTGTAGGCTCTAACATTCGAGAATTCTCCGAATATATACGCTATTCTTAATTCTGTGTCAGCTATTATCGTTGAGCCAGAGCTTAATAAAACATCTTTCAACGCCGTTAAGTTATTCGGATCAACGGTTAAACTTTTTGTACTTCCAGAATTTTCCACGATAACCAAGTTACCCGAAAAATTGTTACTGAAACCACCTGCTAATCCAACTACCTTATCCATGCTTATTTTTTCATCGGGTAAAAATTCAACCTTTCCCGTTCTGTTGAATGCCCCACTTAGATAAACATAGTTTCTTTTAAGTGTAATTTGAACAAAATCACCTTTTTTTAGATCAAAACTTGTATCGACGGATTGGTTGTTTACTTGAACTTCTTCCACATTTTCTTCACTTATACTAACTTTAGTTAAGAGTGTTCTGATGTTCATTCTTTCTTGTTTTTCAAAATCGACTCTTCTTGAAATTTCTTGTGAACTTACGTAGACATAATTTTCAAATTTATTTATTATTACCGTATCGCCAGGTTGAAGTGAAAAATCTTCATCGTTGGTTATTTTCTGTAAAGATAAAGTTGTTGTGTTTCCTTCTCTAACAACCGCTACAGAGTCTTCCACTTTGTTTAGACTAACGTTAAGTAATGTTATTACAGATTTTATTCCCATACCTTCAAAGTATTCTAAAGAAGCTGATCCAAAATCAGAAAATACAAGAACATTATTCGTATAGTTGTAAGGAATTATGACTGTGTCACCTGGTTGTAAGGAATAATCTTCTTTTTTTACTATTTCATCAAATGGGACTTCTTGAATTTCTGCTTCTCGAACAATCATTATTTTAGTAGGCATCTTATTAGTAGGAATATTCATGGAAGAGATGACTGTTTTCAACGTCAAACCTTCATAGTAATCTAACGATGAGGTACCGAAATCCGAAAAAACAGTGACTTTGTTTGTATAATCGTATGGGAAGAGGACAAAGTAATTTTCATATATGTAAGGATCTTCACCAGCTTCTCCACTTTTGATCCATTCAATATTAACTTTTTGTTCCTTTCCATCGGGAGATTTGATCAACGCGTACGAGGATTTAGTAATATCTTTTATACCACCAGCTAAGCCAATTAGATCAGAAAGTTTAATCTTTTCGTTTCTTATGTCAATAACGCCGTTTATGTTGGTGTTTCCTAAAACGGTTACCGAAAATGGGGCGTACTGGGTGATCCCAACCGTAACTTTATTAGTTTTTATATAACTTTCCATTTTAGTCGATATTTCATTTTCAATTTCTCCTAAAGTTCTACCTTCTGCTTTTATTCTGCCAATAGGAGGTACTGTGATCTCTCCTTCTGGTCCAACTATTGCATTGGTTATGGAATATTCTGGATATCCCAGGACCCAAATTCCTAAGGTGTCACCTGTCCTTACGTTATATGAGAAAGTTATAATTGGTAAAACCAAAAGAAATAAAAGAACGGCAATAAAATGACCTTTTTTCATTTTTTATCCTCCCCACTAAAATTTTTTGTTATATCATTTTTTCTATTAGTTCTAATTCTTGAGAATTGTAACCTGACATTTTTAAATGGCTTACTATCTTTTTTGCAACTTCGTTGTTTCCGCTTTTCAACGCAGCTTTTGATTTTATGATCAAAAAGTTTATTTTGTTTTGTCCATCTTGAGGTTCTTTTAAAGATAATATATCTTCATACTTTTCTATTTCGTATAATGAATGTGCAAGATAAAGTTTTGTTTCATCTAAGTCTATGCCTTTTTCTAAAGCAATTTCTAAAAATGTACTAGCTTTTTCGTAATCCTCACTTAGCATATAACAAACACCAATGTTATGATAGAACATAGGATCGTCAGGAAGTAGAGATATCGCTTTTTTGTAATAGGAAGCCGCATTTAGATAATTTCCTTTTTCTAACATAGTGTTTGCCTTTTGGTTGTAATAATATGCCAGTTCTTTATTCATTTATATCCCCTTCAGTATAGTAAAAAAGAGTATCGACTAAAGTTTTATCTTCTAATAACAGAGAGACACCAGCTGGATTTATCCCACTGATTATTGGAGGAAATAAGTTGTATTCTAAATAATCAATAGGTTTATATGAAACTTTCAAATAACCTTTCAGGTATTCTTCTTGGTTTTGATCTATAATACCCCCTCTGCTCATGAAGGCGAGGTTTTCTAAGTTTGTGTTCACTTCTTCTCCATTAGTATTAGTCAGATGAAACAATGAACTACTTGAAAGGATAAAAGGTATGGTCTTTTCAGGCGTTAGTTCTATGTTGATTTCGCCATGGGTTAATATCTTCGAATCGGTGTTAATTTGTGGCACATGAACTTGGAAGAGATCATTAATTTCATATTCATAAGTATCTGATATCGAATAAGTACGGTGATGATCAAAGGGCACTCTTCCTCCTGAATCCATGACATATATATTTTTGGTTAAAAAATCCATTTTTTCTCCTGAGATATCGTTGATATTAATTTTTAGGGTCACCGTTCTATCGTTTTTGCTATACTTCAAACCGTATAAATTTAAAATATACAGGTTACTTTCAGTATGTGAATCTATTCTTTCCAAGTAAACCTTGTTACTTTCTAAATCCGAAAGGATAAGCACACCATTTTCAATTTTTATTTTTCCCCTGAATTGACTAATAATTTCATTGGTTAAATCATCATCGATTGGTTTGAGTTCTCCATCTTCTAAAATTTCTATACCATCTTCAACAGAAGAAACTAAGATTTTATTCCACGGAAGAACTTCAAGAGAAATATAAGTTTTAAACGGTAATTGCATGGTGTTCACCACTTCATTTTTTAATATATTGAAATTAAAAACTGATGAACTTGCGTAATCAATAAGGTATAAATTATTGTGCCATAAGGCTCCGTCGAGAAATAATATTGAATGATCAAATTTTTTTCGTTGAAGTATTTCACCGTTGTAACCTATGATTTTTATTTCATTGTTGTATGGATCGTATCCGACTAACCTTCCAGCGTTATCGATATCGTAAATAACAAATGGAAAACCTTCTGTCAAAACTTCCATTTGGTTTTCTATTTCGCTTGTTAATACCGTACTTTCAATCGTTGATTCGGTTTTAATTTCTTTTCTAACGATTGGGGAATAACTTTCAAAGTAGTAGATCCCTTGATCTGTGCCTAGGTAAACTCTGTTTAGGTTTTCGTCAGCATTGATAGAATAATAATTTTTGTCTTCGTCCAATCTTATCCATGCTTCTTCGTAGTTGCTTGTTTTAAATATTAAGTGGTTTTGAGAGTCTAAGACGTACAAATTAGAATTGATGATCTCACAGTCTACTGGATTATAAAATCTTTCAAAAGAATCCTTTACTCCTGCTGTTTGGCTGATTTCGAGAAATACAGGTGTAGCATAGTTGGAAAGTGAAAAATTTTTGATGCTGTTTATAAAGTTCAACAATGTATTAGTCTCTTCATTCACGGTAGAGAATAATAAAGAATTTTCCAAGTCCTGAATAGCTTTGTCTATCATTCCTAATTGTAAATCCAATTTTGCTGCATAGTACCAGAGTTTGGGTATATCTGTTATGTATATTTCTCCGCTCATTGCCTGATTCAACTTAACACGTGCCTCGTATTTTTCCCCTTTAAATAACAACTGAAGACTTTCTGAAAAAAGTTCTCTAGATTTTAATTCACTTTCTGACAGCTCCTGAGAAAATACCCAAAAGTTCATTAGTAAAAGATAAATAAAAAGGAAGATAAGTGCTTTTTTCATTTAACCTTTACGTTCCTTTGCTAAGATTTTTATAATGTCTGTTTTATTTTCAGAATTTGATAGTAACCTTTTGATATTCGATCTGTGTTTAAACAAACTTAGTAAAAACAAAATTGTGTAGGTAACGCCCATTTTTAAATCCCAAAAATAACCTAAGATTGCGGTTATAAGTAAACCTAAAAGGGATGATAAAGAAACATATTTTGTGGTTAATTCCACGGGTAACCAAACTAACAGAAATATTACACCTAACATTGGACTCAAAGCAAAGTAACCACCTAATGTAGATGCGACTCCTTTTCCACCCTTAAATTTTAAAAATATTGGATAGTCGTGACCTAAAACAAGGGTAATCAAAGATAAATAAGTAATCCAGGAATCAACGCCAAAAATAAGTCTTATTATTAAAATTGGAATGAATGCTTTCAAAATGTCAAGAAGTATTGAAAGGGAACCCCATTTCGGCCCCAAAGTCCTTAAAACATTGGTTCCTCCAACATTTCCGCTTCCAGTTTTTCTTATGTCTATTCCTTTGCTCCATGGAATCAAGAAGCTGAAAGGAATAGCTCCACATAGATAACTGATGATCAAAGCAACAATGGACATATAATTTCCTCCCTGAAATAGGATTGGTAATGTTTTAAAATTTTAAAAACGAATTTTAAAGTATTTTATGTTTGACCTTAGTCTTTTCTTGACTTTTTCTTGCTTCAAATTTTAAAAAGATAGGTGAACCAATGAAAGGATCAATGTAATGTCTTATCATGTTTCTCAAACCTTGTTGATAATATTTTGGTATATCGTATGGTAAATTCGAATAGAATACGAAAACAGGAGGTTTGTTGCCTACCTGTGTAGCATAGTAAAATTTGATTCTTTTTCCTTTTTTAACTGGTGGTGGAGTAACCAATGTGTATTTTTCTAAGGCTGCATTCAACGCACTTGTGGGGATTTTTTTGTTTCTAGATTTTTCTACTTCTTCTATAGCTGTTATCAACTCCTGTATTCCCCATCTTCGTGGTACGGATGTGAATACTAATGGGCTATAATTTACAAAATAGAGTTCTTTTTCAAAATATTTAAAAAATTCTTCTTTTCTTTTTTGGTTATTCTTAACTAGATCCCACTTGTTAAAGGCAATAATGGTTCCCTTTCCCCTTTTTTCTGCGACACCTATGATGCTTTTGTCTTGATGGGTTATGCCCTCTGTGGAATCAACTACTAATATAACTACATCTGATTTTTCAACGGCTTTGATCGTCCTAGATATAGAAAACATTTCGATACTTCCATAATGAATGGTACTTTTTTTTCTCATTCCAGCGGTATCTATGAATCTAAAGGACTTATCACCTATCTTAACTAAATGATCAATGGCGTCTCGGGTGGTTCCAGGTATTTCAGAAACAATGGCTCTTTCTGAACCAACTATGCTGTTAAAAAGAGAAGATTTTCCAACATTAGGTCGCCCGATAATGGATACTTTTATTTCTTTGTTTTCACTTTCGTTATCAACAGATTCTTCCGAATCAAAACCAGAAGTTTTTAATGAGTTTACGATAGCATCCATTAAAGAAGGGATGTTTCTATTATGTTCGGCGGAAACAGGGATCCCTTCTCCAAAGCCCAGAGAGTAAATCTCCGGTTTTGTCTCCCACTCGTATTTTTCAAAATTCTCTGCTTTGTTAACAACTAAGATAACCTTTGAATTGGATTTTCTTAAGTAGTCAGCTATGTGATAGTCTTCTGATGTAAGTCCATTCTTTCCATCGATTACAAATATCACCAAAGATACGTCTTTTAAACTATCAAAAATTATTTTTTTCTGTCTTTCTTCTATATTGTCTTCTGGTTGTTCGAATATACCACACGTATCGACTAAGGTAAAAGATATGTCATCCCATTGGATTGTGGAGAATATATTATCCCTCGTTACACCGGGCATATCATGAACTATTGATTTTCTTTCACCTATCATTCTGTTGAATAATGTTGATTTTCCCACATTGGGTTTTCCAATTATGAGAACCGTCGGTTTTTCCAAGCTATTCCACCTCTTGTTTTTCGTTGAATCATTTAATCTTCATTCATTTCATTAATTATTTTTATAGCTTCTTCTTTTTCTCTTTCCTCTTGTAAATGTGATACACTTATAATCATGTTTCCCCTTTTAAATTCATTTTCAAGACCAATCTCTAAAACTTTTGCTTCTATTTGATCACCGATACTATATGATTCCTCAAGACTTTTTGAATTTGTGGAAGCCTTGCTTGCAGGTAGATAAGCCTCTACTTCGTAATCATCGATGAGAACTATTGCTCCTTTATCTAAAAAACGAATTATTTTTCCTTTAACAGTATCACCTGGTTTTATCTCCTGTGAAGCCTTTTTCCAAGGGTTTTCTTTCGTTTCTCTAACTGATAGTCTCATCCTTTTGTTATCCTTGTCTATTTTTATTATTTTCACTTTAATCTTTTGTTTTTCTTGAAGAACTGTAGAAATATCATCCACAAAGTCCCATGAAATTTCTGAGACGTGCAAAAAGCCAGAGACCCCCTCATCTATTTTTATGATCGCTCCGTTATTTAGAACCTTTTCTACGGTTCCTGTAACAATGTTCCCTTCGTTGTATTTTTCTTCTATGGTTTCCCATGGATTTCCTATAACTTGCTTATAACTTAGATTAATCTTTTTATTTTCTTTGTCTATATTCAATATTTTAACTTGAACATTGTCTCCAACATTTACTACGTCGCTTATCCTACCTTTCCTGCCCCAAAATACTTCAGTTTCATGAACCAAACCTTCTAAACCTTCGTCTATCTTGACAGTAAAACCAAAAGGTAATATGTTGGTCACAGTACCTTGAGCAATACTTCCTATAGGATACTTTTCATCCACTGACTTCCAAGGATCTTCTTTCAAACGTTTAAGGGATAGTGAAATTCTCTTCTTCTCCCTGTCCAATCTTATTATCAGCGCTTTAACTTTTTGACCCACTTTTAGATGATCTTTTATAGAAATCTTCTCGTCCCAGCTAACCTCTCTTGCCGGTATGAGACCATTCAAATGATCGGCCAATCTTACAAAGGCACCAAAATTTTTTATATCCTCTACCACGCCGTCAATTACCATTCCCTCTTCGTATTCATTGAAAATTTGATTAATTTTTTCTTCTGCGTAATCTTTTATCGATACGACTATGTTTCTTCCATTTTTAGAAATAACTTTAGCCATTTTTTCTCCTTCAGGTAAATCGTCTTTAGGGCTTAATAAAGATAATGAACCAGGAAGAAATGCACCGATAAGTCCTTCAATCAATACACTGTAGCCTTTCCTTAGCCTGTTTTTAAAGATAATTGGATAATTTTCTCCTTCTTTTATTTTATTCATGGTTTCATTCCAAACAGCCCTTCTTTCAGAAGCAAAGTTTAAACCTTCAGCATCATTTGTTTTAGTTATTTCTACCACTATCTTTTGACCTACTTGATATTCTTGTAATGGTTTTATGAGTTCTTCTTGACTTACAAATACGTCGCCTGTTGCACCTTCTAAAGCAACCCATATACCATCACTATTTATTTCAAACACCTTTCCTTCTATTATTTTTCCTTTTTTTACTTCGTTTATCTCTTGTTCGTTCAAAAGTTTTTCAAAAGTTTTTTCCTCCATCATGAGAGATCCTCCTTCTTTTGGCTTAGATACTCCAACACTTTGTTTAATTCTGATGTTGGTGTGGATGAACCAGTAACTATTCCTATTTTGTCTTGTGGAGAGATAACTATTTCTTTCAGTTCTTCAAGAGATTCGATATGGTATGTCCTTTCGCAATATTTTTTTGAAATACGGTATAATTTTTGAGTATTGGAACTGTTTTTTCCGCCTATAACTAACATCAAAGTGCTTTTTTTAGAAAGTTCGAGTGTTTCCTTTTCCCTTAAGACAGTTTCAGAACAAATAGTATCTCTTATCAACACCTCCGTAAAAGAATTAATAGTAAGTATACTGACTATAAAATTTTTGTATTCTTCATTGCTCATGGTTGTTTGTGATACGATCAATATCTTTCTTTGAGGTATTTTCACTGGAGAGAGTGTTATTAATAATTTACCCTCATCTACGTTTCCTTTTAGCCCTAGTATCTCTGGATGATCAGGTTTTCCATACACGACAACAAAGAATCCTTCTTTTTGTTTGTTCCAAACGTATTTTACTAAATTTGTAACTATTGGGCAAGTCATGTCAATAACTTTAGAGAATCTTTCTACTAAAAGTTCTTTCTCAGCCTTTGAAATACCATGGGCTCTAATGATTACCGTTTCGTTTATGGAATCTTCGGGTATATCATCTAATCCTTTTATAGTTATTGCCCCTGCTCTGTTTAACTCTTCTATTACCTTTTTATTGTGTACCAACTCACCGTAAATATAAATTTTATTTTTGTCATCAATGGAGTTTTTAACTTCATTGTACGCTTGTTGAACACCTGAGCAAAAACCGGTTCTTTTCGCTACATTAATCTCCATAAATCCCACTCTCTTCGACAATTTTTAGTACTTTTTGCAGGACTTCCTCTATGGATAGATTAGTAGTATCTATAATTATTGCATCTCGTGCTGGCTTTAATGGAGCTATAGAACGGTTTGAATCATTGTAATCCCTATTTTTTATTTCTTCCAATATTTCAGTAAAAGAAATATTTGGTTTTTTCCCCTTTTCTTCACCCCATCTTCTTTTAGCTCTTTCTTCTATAGATGCTGTTAGGTATATTTTTAAATCACTTTCTGGCAGAACTACGGTTCCTATATCTCTTCCATCAACCACTATACTGCCCTTTTCGGCAATCTTTTTTATTATTTCATTAACTTTTTCTCTAATAATATTATTACGAGAATAGAGAGAAGCTAAATCGCCGATTTTTGAGTCTTTAATGATGGTAGTAACATCTTTTTCTCCTAAAAAATAATGGTTGTTTTTTATTTCAATGTTAAGTTTTTCTAAAATATTTTCTATATTTTTTGAATCTTGTGGGTCCACCTTTTGTTCATTTAGGTAATAACCAATGATTCTATACAAAGCTCCACTATTTAGATAATTTATCTTTAGTATATTAGCTAATTTTTCTGCGATCGTAGATTTTCCTGATCCTGCCGGGCCATCTATAGCAATTTTTATTTTTTTAGCTTCTTGAGTCATTTTGCATCTCACTCTTGTTTGTTTTTTTCAAAGCGAGTTGTAATTCTTCCAGTTGTTTTTCGCTGACTTCTGACGGGGCACCGGTCATAGGATCAGTTCCAGAAGCTGTTTTTGGGAATGCAATTACCTCTTTTATCGATTCTTCTCCTACAAGTATGCTCACCAATCTATCCATTCCAATCGCTATACCACCGTGAGGAGGAGCACCATACTTAAAAGCCTCTAACAAGAAACCAAATTTCTCTTGTGCCTCTTCCTTGCTCAAGCCTAAAATATCAAAAACCTTTTCTTGTACATCTTTTTTGTGTATTCTTATGCTGCCACTTGCGATCTCATAACCATTTATAACAAGATCATAAGATTGAGATTTGATTTTTAAAGGGTCTTTATTCTTGTATTTAGCTAAATCATCTAAATTGGGCATAGTAAAGGGGTGATGCTCTGCTACGATTCTTTGCTCTTCCTCATTCCAAGAAAACATTGGAAAATCAGTAACCCAAATTATACTGAACCCAGATTTTTTTTCGAACTCTTCTTTGATCATTTTTATCCTCAATTGTCCTAAAATCTGGTCTATTTTGTTTTTTTCTTCGAGAATAGCAAATAAAATGTCGCCTTCTCTCATTATACCATGTTCTACTAAGATATTAATCTCTTTAGCTGCAGCTTTTTTTATATTTGATCTTATTTCCTTGTCAAAAGCGATCCAAATCAAACCAGAGCTTCCTTGTTCTTTTGCGAACTCTGTGAGGTTATCAAATTTTTTTCTGGAAAAATTGTCAACCTTTTCAGGGACAACAAAACCTTTTAATATAAGACCTTTATCTATCCCATTTTTTATAAAATTAGTCTCTGTATTTTGAAAATATGCTGTTAGGTCGATAAATTCCATACCATACCGTATATCAGGTTTATCTGAACCATATTTTTGTATCACTTCATCATAAGTGTATTTTGGAAAGGGGATCTCTAATCCTTTGTAATTTATAGACTTTTCGAATATTTCTTTAATTAATTTTTCAGTTAATGCAAATATATCCTCTTTTTCAACAAAAGATTGCTCTATATCAATCTGTGTGAATTCGGGTTGTCTATCAGCTCTAAAATCTTCATCTCTAAAACAGCGAGCTATTTGAAAATATTTATCAAAACCTGATACCATCAGTAGTTGTTTGAAAAGTTGTGGAGATTGAGGCAAGGCGTAAAAATTGCCTGGTCTTAATCTAGAAGGAACCAAAAAATCTCTTGCACCTTCTGGTGTAGATTTCGTTAAGTAAGGGGTATCAATTTCTAAGAACCCTTCAGCGCTTAGCATATCTCTTGTGCTTTTCATAACCTTGTGCCTAACTATTATGTTCTTTTGCATTCGTTCTTTTCTCAAGTCCAAATATCTATATTTTAACCTCAAATTTTCTGAAATATCTTCTTCTATGTTGACGTATATGGGTGGAGTTTCTGATTCAGAAAGGATTTCTAAATTTGTTGCAAGTATTTCAATATTCCCAGTAAACATATTTGGGTTTCTGTCTTTTTCAGGACGTGCCCTAACTTTCCCTTGGATAGAAACAACGTATTCATTTTTTAATTTCAAAGCTTTTTGATAAAGAGCATTGTTATAACTTGAATCAAAAACCGCTTGAGTTTTACCGTATCTATCTCTTATTAAAACAAAAATAATTCCTCCTAAATCACGAATTCTATCTATCCAGCCGTTTAAAATAACGATCTTATCTATATCGATTTCGTTTAATTCTCCACAAGTGTGAGTTCTTTTTTGGAACAAAAATAACACCTCCAATATTTTTTCATATTATTTTACCACTTTTTGTGGTAAAATAAAATCGATAAAAGCAAAAAAATTTAAATTACTAAAATTCAGGAGGTGTGTGTAGTGAAAAAGATAGGTATTTTGTTTCTATTTTTAGTTTTGGCTTTGGGAGTATTTTCGCAGTCCTTTAAAGATGTTCCTATTAATCACTGGGCATATGACGCAGTTGAGAGGCTTTCTCGTATTGGCATAATTGAAGGATACCCGGATGGTACTTTCAAAGGATTAGAAAACATGAACAGATATCAATTGACGGTCGCCTTGTCCAGAACGATTGACTACATGGAAAAAAGCATGGTCGCTCCTTTGGCTCAAAGTTTAGCAAATCTGGAAAGAACCGTAAGGAGTTTATCTGTACCACAAGGTGTTTCATCATCAGAATTACAACAACTTCAAACAAGATTAGATGCTGCTACAAGTGATCTTTCTAATCTCAAGGGTACCGTTTCGAGGCTAGATAATTCTGTGAAAGAACTCCAGAATTCTTACGAGTTACTTGGTTATGCCACCACAAAGATAGATGAATTAGAAAAAAAGGTCAGCGCTATATCAGTGTCTGCGGTAAGCAAAACAGATATTACAAACTTAAATAACAGAGTTACCAGTTTGGAAAACACCGTTAAAAGTCTGGATAGTAATTATCAAAATCTCTCACAAACGTTTTCTAATTTCAATCAAGAAATAATGTCCTTAAAAAACTCAGATGCTAGTTTACAAAATGCTATTTCTAAAGTCAACCAAGATATGGAGAAATTGAACGCTTTAACGGCTAACTTGAATTCGAAGATAGATTCTAAAGTTGATAAAACTGAGTTTACTTCGTTAAAGAACACTACCGACGAATTAAGTGTTCGATTAAATAGTAATACTCAGTCTATTACTGAATTAACACAAAATTTGCAAAGTGTTCAAACTAATGTCGACCAATTATCTCAAGAGGTCAGTGATGTAAGACAAGTAGCTGAAGGTGCTGGAGGAGGATTGAACTTCTTAGATATTATTATCTCGATAGTAATTTCTACGGGAATAACTTTTGCTATGATGAACTTTTTATAAAAAATATCGCTGGTTTTTTCGACCAGCGATATTTTTATTTAATATTTCTTTTTAAGACTATAATTTCTAATTTATCCGAAGCATCTTCAGCTCTATCAGCAATATCTCCAATTTGTAAAAAAAGATCTTTTAACTGCAATTTTTCGGATAATTCAAGATTATCTATTTCAAACAATCTTCTTATTAAATCTTTCTCTAAGACATCTTCTTCATGTTCGTGTAATTCAACTTTTTGAATATATTCACTACTTTTTTCTATATTCTCGAATACGTTTTCTATAGACTTTTTCAAAGACTTATAAGTTTTTTTTACCAATCCACTTTGTTTTAAAAAATCTTCTCTAAAATCCTCGGGTATTTTTGGTTTTTGAAAAACTAAGATTTCTGAAACAGTTTGTGTTTTATTCATGACCTTATCAACGGCTTCTATTAATTCTAAAAGCTCTCCCCTAAAATTAGGCAAAAAAGCTCCTTGGTACATTTCACTTTCGGTTTTTCTTCTTAATGTGTCAGCTTCGCTTTCTATATTTGATATTTGTTTTGATAATTCTACAGATTTTTCCATATCGTTCGTTACATATAATTCTATTAATTCTGTAAGTGAGTTTACTCCTTCTTCAACCTTTTCAAGATGTTTAGAAAAAAGTTTTATAACTTTTTCTTCCTTTTTTCCAAAAAAAAGTTTCATGGCGTACCTCCTCGTATAGCTTCACAATTTACAGTTTTAAGAAACTCTCAAAACCTACTTTAATAAACCTTCTCCCTACTACCCATACGAGAATTTAATGGTTGTTTTCTTCTTTTAGTACTTTTGCGCATCTTGGACAAACACCAGGAAAATCAGGGTCTTTGTCTGTATTAGGATCTACTTTCCAACATCTTTCACATTTCATCCCTTCTGCTTTGGTGACTTTAATTTTTGCATATCTTCCTTCAAATCCATTATTGACATTACCAAATTCAAATTGAGACACAATAAATAGATCAGCTATCGCGTTATTATCGTATTGACATAGGATTTGCTTTAAGTTTTCATTGGTTGGCTGAACAATAATCTTAGCATCCAGAGAATTCCCCAACAATTTTTCTTTTCTTTTCTCTTCAAGAGCTTTTAAAACATCTTCTCTCAAACCAAAAATTTTATCCCACTTTTCTTCTAATTCTTCATTGAGAAAATCTTCTTTGTATTTGGGCCATAGTTCAGCGAAAATGGTTTCATGTTTATTTGTATAATTGAGATGATCGTAAACTTCTTCCGCTGTGAAAGGTAATATAGGTGAGATCATCTTATTTAAAGCTATCACGGTTTCATACAATACAGTTTGAGCCGATCTTCTGAGTTTAGATTTTTTCCCTTCAACGTATATTCTATCTTTTATTATATCCAAGTAAGTAGAACTCATTTCTATAGTGCAAAAGTTGTTTATAAGATAATGTACCTTGTAAAATTCATAGTTATCATAGGCTTTGGTGACATTTTTTATCAAACTATGTAACTTCATCATCGCCCATTGGTCTATTTCTAGCATCTCTTCATAATCCACATAATCTTCGTCTGGGTTAAAATCGTTTATATTGCCTAGCAAAAATCTTATAGTATTTCTAAGTTTACGGTAAGTTTCAACCTGTTGTTCCAAAATATTGTAAGATATTTTTATATCCATTCTGTAATCGGCCGATGCAACCCATAATCTTAAAATGTCCGCTCCATATTTGTTTATAATGTCTTTTGGGTTGACTACATTTCCCAAGGATTTAGACATTTTCTTTCCTTCTTCGTCTTTTATAAAACCATGAGTCAAAACGGATTCATAAGGTGCTATCCCATATTTTGCAACAGATAAGAATATAGAACTTTGAAACCACCCTCGATGTTGATCACTTCCTTCGAGATACAAGTCTACAGGGAATTTTTTTAATTCTTCACGTGAATTTGCAACCGCTTCAAATGAGGATCCGGAATCGATCCAAACGTCTAAAATATCCTCTTCCTTTTTGAAGGTGGAACCACCACATTTAGGGCATTTATAATCATTCGGTAAAAGTTCTTTGGTTTCTTTCTCGAACCACGCATTACTCCCTTCTTTTTTTATAATTTCTATAACATGGTCTAAAATTTGAGTGTCTAAAATTGAATCTCCACAATCCTCACATTTAATAGCTGGTATGGGGATCCCCCATGCACGCTGTCTCGAAATTACCCAGTCAGGTCTCTCTCTCACCATTGAGGATATTCTGTTTTCTCCCCACTTTGGTATCCAATTTACTTTTTTTATCTCTTCCAATACCTTTTCGCGGTAGTTGTTCTTTTCAAGGTCTATAAACCATTGAGGAGTGGCTCTAAAGATAACCGGATTTTTACAACGCCAACAATGTGGATAGGAGTGAGTTATCTTTGCTGAATGAACAAGAAATCCGTTATCTTTTAGATCTTTTATAATTTCTTTGTTTGCTTCCCAAATTTTCAATCCTTTATATTTTCCAGCTTCTTCGGTAAAATATCCCTGACTATCTACTGGAGAGATTACCTGAAGATTGTACTTTGTACCCGTCATATAATCCTCCATACCGTGTCCTGGTGCAGTGTGAACACATCCAGTTCCTTCTTCCAAAGTAACGTAAACTGCAAGTACTAGAAGGCTGTCTCTCTCTATAAAAGGATGTCTAGCTTTTTTCCCATCTAACGTGGATCCTTTAAATGTATCGATTATTTTATAATCATCTATTCTGGCTTCTTCCATGGTTTTATCAACCAATTCTTTAGCCATTATCCAATATTCGTTACCAACTTCAACTTTTGCGTAATCAAAATTAGGGTGAACAGCAATTGCTACGTTTGCGGGTAAAGTCCATGGTGTTGTTGTCCATATGATCATGTATGTATTATCTTTACCAACAAGAGGAAACTTTACATAAATTGAATCCGAGGTATGATCGTGGTATTCAACTTCCGCTTCTGCTAGAGCTGTTTGACATTCTGTACACCAATATATAGGTTTTGTGCCTTTATAGATGTTACCTGCATCGACTATAGAACGAAGGATTTCTAAGACCTTGGCTTCATATTCGGGATTCAGAGTTAAATAGGGTTTTTCCCAAAAACCTATTATTCCTAACCGTTTAAAGCTTTCCCGTTGAATATCTACGAACTTCATGGCATAATCTTCGCATAATTTTCTTATTTCTAACTTACTCAACTTACTTGCCTTGTCTCCAAGTTTAGTAGCTACATTATGTTCTATTGGAAGACCATGTGTATCCCATCCAGGAATATAGGGTGCATCAAAACCTCTCAATGTTTTGTATTTTAAGACTATATCTTTTAAAACCTTATTAAGAGCGGTTCCCATATGAATGTCTCCATTGGCATACGGGGGACCATCATGTAAAACGAACTTTTTTCCCCCCATTCTTTTGTTCCTGAGATAGTAAGCAATATTTAAATTATCCCATTTTTGAAGAATCTGAGGCTCTTTTTCTTTCAGATTTGCTTTCATCTTGAATGATGTTTTGGGTAGATTGATTGTATCTTTGTAATCCAAAATGTGCACCTCCGATAAAATATTATTGAATTTTTAGAAGATTTTCGATAGTATCTTTTATTTCTGTTAAATCCATTGATTTTACTACGTAAGCATCTGCTGCCCAAGATGCCATCTCACTTTTATAATGTGAATAAGCTGTGAGAAATATTATTTTTTTGTTTGGGTACCTTTTTCTGATTTCACTTGCAAGTTCTAAACCATTTACATCTGGCATTTCAATATCGGTACATATGATATCTATATCTTTATCGCTTTCCAAAGTTTCTAGTGCATCTTTTGCATTGCTTACTGCAGTAACTTCATAACCAGCTTCTTCCAATTCTTCTTTTGTTAAAGTTCTTATGTTCTCTTCATCATCTACTATTAGTACTTTAGACAAATTAACCCCTCCTAAAAAGTTTTATCTATGCTATCTCTATCTCAAGAAACTCTAAAATCTGTTTTAGCGTCCCTTCGCCCAAACGTTAAGGGGTAAATCCTTAAGATCCCCAAGTTCAACGTCAGAATCATTTAAAGACCTACTTTGCATAATCCAGCAAACCATAAAGACTAAATTATATAATATTTAGTCGTTACTTGTTGGAATTTCAAATTTGAAAGAAGTGCCAGTGTTGTCAGATTTTACCAAATAAATTTTACCTTTGTGTTCTTCTTCTATTATTTTTTTACAAATAGCTAAACCTAATCCTGTACCGTTACTTTTTGTTGTAAGGAAAGGAGTGAATAATTTTTCCTTAATCTCGAGAGGGATGGGTGGCCCATCATTGGTTATTTCAAAAAAAACTTTATTTTCATCAGTATACCCTACTTTTATATCAATTTTTCCATTGTTATTAACATTTTCTAAAGCGTTTTTTATTAAATTCATTAATACTTGTTTTATTTTATCTTTATCGACTTTTATTAAAACCTCTTTTTTTAACCAATCTGTGTTCACCATAACGCGTTTTTGTTGAATGAAATCTTCATACATCAACATTATTCCACGTAGAATTTCGATGAAATTGACTTCTTCAATCTGATTAATTTTACCTCCCCTAGAGTATTCTAAGATTTCATTTACTATATGTTCGAGCCTGGAAAGTTCTTCTTTAATAATTTGAGTGTACTTTTGAATATCATCCATTTTGTTCATTTTGGCTATTCTGTTTAAAAATCCACCGATAACCGTAATAGGATTTCTCACTTCATGAGCTATTCTGGCAGTCACTTCTCCCATTGCAGCAAGTCTTTCTCGCTTTTCCATTTCTTTTTGAAGGTTGTAAAGTTCAGTCACATCATCAAAAACAATTATAACACCTTCGATCACACCTAAATCTTCATTTCTCAAAGGGGATAACTGAATATCAAAAATTTTCTTCGTATTGGAAAGTTTTACTTCATAATTTTTTAATTTTATATTATTTCTGGTTTCATATATGACTTTAATTTTTTCGATTATTTCTTCCCCAATAATATCTTTTATATCTTGAATAGGTGACCCTATCATGGTTTCTCTTGGCCGGGAGAAAAAATTTTCTGCTTGTCTGTTCCATTCGTTTATTTTTCCACTTCTATCAACCACAACAATCGCAACAGCTAAATTTTGTAATATATTGTTTTTAAATCTCCTATAGTAATCCATCAAATCTTTCTGTTCTTCTAACCGCAGAGTTTTTTCTTTTAATTCTTGATAATTTTCTATCATTTCTAAAGCTAATCCCATATTATCTTTAAATAGTTTTACAATTTCAGTTTCTATATTGGTGATAGGCTTTTTGTTTATTTTGTTATCAACTATTACTACACCCTTAGTTTCAACCATTCCAGCAACTGGAAAAATGAGAAACTCATTTATTTTTACTATATCATAAATATCCTCCAAATCTTCCCATTTAATTTCCAACATTTGAGGAACGATATGTAACACCTGTTTTTTTTCAACAACTCTTTCTAATATAGGGTGCCCTTTATAGGCTAAAACTTTGTTTTGTAAACTAAGAATTAGTTTATTATTAGTGGGTATTTTTATGGCTTCCTCTTTCAGGTATTGAACAACATTTCCATATTTTAAAGCCCTAATGTTAGCTTCTTTCCAGATTTCGTTAGCATCTTCTTCTGTATCGGGACCAACCCATATTTTCGGAACAAGAAAACCCCTAACCTTGTCTTTTTCTAAATAAAGAGCTCTGTTAAATTTAAGACCTCTTCCAGAAGTTAATCCTAAGAGCATTATTTTTATTGCTGAATTTTTATCGTAAACGGACCTAACGGCTTGAGATATCTTATCCAATGCATTCAGCATATCTAAGTGTTCTTTTTGTTTTTCAATAAGTTGCTCATAATTCTCTTTCAATTCAGTCAACTTACTGACTTCATTTTGAAGCTTATTGTATAGGTTTATTCTGTGAATAGAAAAAGCTAATCTTTTGGCGGCATCTGAGAAAACGTGGAAGTCTGCTTCGTCAAAGTTTTTGTAAGTTCTAAATGAGTCTTTTTCTTCTCTGTTATAAACACTTAAAACACCATAAACTTCATTATTTTGTTCTATAACAGCATAAATAGAAGATTTGAGATCTAAATTAAAAGGGATAAAATAATTTTGAAAATTTTCTCGTCCAATAACCATAAAACTTCTTCTCTCTTTTATAGTTTTACCTTCAAGAGTATTTTCTAAAGAAATCTTTTGATTTATGATTAATTTCTCGTCTATTCCCAGCATGTATTTGATTTCAAGATTATCCCCTTGAAGTTCCCAGAAAACTATACTTTCTGCATGAAGTGAATCTTTTAAAAGGTTTAAAACATTTTCTATTATTACCTCTTTTTGTGTAACTTCTTCTATAACGTCGGTGAGTTCTTCCATCAAAATTACTTTGTCTTCCAAATCCTTAATTCTTAGTTTTTCTATAATCAAGTTAATCAATGCCACGTAATAATAAAATTGTTGGTCGAAAGTATCTTTATCGATTTTATTATCAAATAATCCAACTGCTCCAATTAGGGATTCTTCGGAAAATATTGGATACAAAAATAATATTTTTTTTTCGTTTCCATTTGAACTTCCGGGTAAAGTATCGTCTTTCAGATTTACAGGTACGACTTCATTTGAAAAAATCTTACTTTTCAACTCTTCGTTTCCGCGTATATATATTTTTACCTTCTCTAACTTATCAATTGTTGAAGCTAAAGCTTTAAAAACCTCTCTGCTTGATTGATAGATAAACATAATGTTGTCTTTCCCAGTTGTTTCTTTTAATTGGGAAGAGACTTCTTTAAAAGTTGATTTTAAAATATTTTGAGGGTCATCGTTATATATAATATTTAAAATATTGTTCATCATTCCGTCCACGCTCCGATGTTTTATCTTTTTCAATTTAATTATAACACTAAAATGCTAAAAAATGGGATAAAAATATATTGTGAATTCAATAATGGAATAATTGCCTAATGATAAGTGATCTATGTATTAGGCAATTTTATAAAAGAAATTGAATTAAAACATAAATTTAAAATTTTTTCTTGACATTTTACATTGAAAAGGATATAATGAAAATAGAATTAGCAAATAAAAGTAACGAGTGATAAAATACTTTATTACGTAAAGAACAAATTCCCTAGAAGGGATCTATGGATGGAGGTGGCATTATGAGATTCAATCCTAATGATTTCACCGAAAAATCTTTGAAAGCATTTCAAGAAGCCCAGAATGTTCTAGCTTATTCAGGTGGGAATATTCTTAAACCCGAGCATTTACTATTGGCAATTTTAAATGTTGACGATGAAAATGTGAAAAAAATTTTTGAAGGTGCAAATATTAATTCAGTAAAAATAAAACTCGAAGAAGCTTTATCTGAAGAAATGGGAGTCTATTACTCCATGTCTTATGGTGGACAACAAGGCATATATTTATCAACTAGTTTGGCAAACGCTTTACAAATAGCTAAATCCGAAGCCGTTAGTATGGGATTTAAAAAAATTCCTTTATTAGCTCTATTATTAGGAGTTTTGATGGAGGGTACATCTTACGCATCAAAATTATTGTCCGCTTATACTTCAGAGGCTTTAATTAGAAAACGTCTACAAGAAATGTTAGAAAACGGAGACGAAGAAATAGAATCAGGTGTGGGAGATCCTTTGAAAAAGTTTACTGTTGATTTAACTAAAGAGGCTAAAAAAGGAAAGCTTACACCCGTCATAGGAAGGGAAAAAGAGATAAACAGAATGATTGAAATATTATCTCGAAAGTCCAAGAATAATCCAGTTTTAGTAGGAGACGCTGGAGTTGGGAAAACCGCTGTAGTAGAAGGTTTGGCGCAGTTGATAGTGGAAGAAAATCCTTCTTCCTATCTAAAAAATAAGAAAATTTTACAATTAGACATGGCTGCTTTGCTGGCAGGTTCAAAATTTAGAGGTGAGTTTGAAGAGAGACTTAAATCAGTCATCGATACAGTAAAGGAAAAAAGCGATGAAATTATTTTATTTATCGATGAACTGCACAATATAATAGGTGCTGGAGTGGCTGAAGGAAATGCGATGGACGCCGCAAATATTTTAAAACCTGCTTTAGCTAGAGGAGAAATAAAGGTTATTGGAGCAACAACTTATGAAGAATATAAAAAGTACATTGAAAAAGACAAAGCCTTGGCGAGAAGGTTTCAACCAGTGTATGTGCAAGAACCTACCCCTGAGCAGGCTATTGAAATACTTAGAGGCATAAAAGAAACTTATGAAAAACATCATAAGGTTGAAATTTTGGATGAAGCTTTAATTGCAGCAGTAAAACTTTCCCATAGATATATTAACGACAGATTCTTGCCAGATAAAGCTATCGATCTAATAGATGAAGCTTGCGCAAGAGTAAAGTTGAGAAACTCGGCAAAACCTGAAAAAGTTAGAGAACTGGAAAAGAAAATGTCAAAACTAGAGGAAGAGATCAATAAGCTAACTTTAGAGGAAAAATATGAAGAGGCCTCCCAAAAAAAGGCGGAGTATTTTGACCTTCAAAAGGAATTAGAAAAAGCACAAAAAGCTGCAAAGCACGTACAAAGTGAAATAAGCGATGTAGTAGATGAAGATATAATAGCCTCTTTGGTACAAGAATGGACTGGAATCCCTGTTACACGAATGGTTGAAGATGAAAAGAAAAGACTTGCCAACCTTGAAAACGAAATACACAAAAGACTCGTTGACCAAGATGAAGCGGTTAAAACTGTTGCAGATCATATTAAAAAGGCTAGAGCAGGTTTGAAAGATCCTAAGAAGCCAGTTGGTTCTTTCTTGTTTCTTGGCCCAACCGGTGTTGGAAAAACCGAATTAGCCCGAACATTAGCTGAAATACTCTTTGGAACAGAAGACGCACTCGTGAGAATAGACATGAGCGAATATATGGAAAAATTCAATGTTTCTAGGTTAGTAGGTGCAGCACCAGGTTATGTTGGTTACGAACAAGGTGGACAACTAACAGAGATGATCAGAAGACGACCCTATTCTGTTGTATTATTCGATGAAGTTGAAAAAGCTCATCCCGATGTATTCAACATATTGTTACAGATCTTAGACGATGGTAGGTTAACCGATTCTCAAGGTAGAACCGTCAATTTCAGTAATACCATCATAATACTAACCTCTAACTTAGGTTCAGAGTTCTTAAATAAAACCAAGAAAAATGTTGGTTTTGTAGGAGATACAGAAGAAGAATCTTATAAAAATATGAAGAATGATATAATGGGCCAGGTAAAAATGGTATTTAAACCCGAGTTTATTAACAGGTTGGACGATATCATAGTATTCAAACCTTTGAGTATTTCTCAAATAAAGAGAATAGTCGATATAATGATTTCAAGATTAGAAGAAAGGTTGAAAGAAAAGCATATAAGTATTCAAATAACGGAAGCAGCGAAGGACGTTATAGCCAAAGAAGGATTCGATCCAGTTTATGGAGCTAGACCTTTGAGAAGAGTTATAGAAAGAAAAATAGAGTCTCCTTTGGCAACTATGATCATTGAAGATACTATTAAAGAAGGAGATACGGTTATAGTTGACTCAAAAGATGGTGAAAATTTAGAAATAAGAAAAGCTGGAGGAGAATTATTAAAAAAGCGGGATTAACATCCCGCATTTTTATTCTTCGAGTAGTTCAAAATCCTCTTTAGCAGCGCCACAAACTGGGCAAGTCCAATCATTGGGCAAATCTTCGAATGAGGTTCCTGATTTTATGTCGTTATCAGGATCACCTGCTTCTGGATCGTATATATATCCGCAAATCATACACCTGTATTTTTTCATTTTTTATCAGCTCCTATTTAGTATTTTCAAAAATCAACCTACAGAAACCTTTTTAGTGTTTTCCCAAAGGCCATGAATATTGCAATGAGAGAGGGCAATCAATGTTCCTGATTTAGTTAACTTAATTTTTGCTTTTACGTGAGGTTCCCCCACTACAGGACCGAAGATATATCTGCCTACATGTACAGTATTTGGATCATCATTGTGTTGTAAAAAGAGATCTATCCATTCAATATGGTGCTCTACAGTGTTTGGATGTTTAATCTCTTTGCCAATTTGTACATCTACTTCAAACTCTTCGTTAGGTTGGACTTTGTCTGGACAATCGATTGTAGGGACATGTTTTTCATTTTTGAAATCATTAATCTTAATAACATCACCTAACACAAAGAATCATCTCCTTTCTAAAAAATCAATTTAGAATTCTACAAATTTGCTTCTCGGGGCTCTGCAAACAGGACATTTTTCTGGTGCTTCTCCTTCTACAGTATATCCACAGACATCACATATGAAGATTTTATCGACTTCAACATCTTTACCCTGATCTGCAACCTTCTTTGCGTTTTTATACCACTCAGCGTGTATTTTTTCCGCTTCCAAGGCAAAATGAGTTGTCCTTATTGCCTCGTTTTCTTCTTGAAAGTTAGCTGCGTTGTTGTATACAGGATACATTTCTTCAACTTCAAATGTTTCACCATCTATACATTGTTGAAGGTTATCTTCTGTTGATCCAAGATAACCCAAGGCTCTGTAGTGGTTTCTCGCATGAACAAACTCTGCGTGAGCAATAGCTTTCCACATTCTTGCAAGGTTTTTAAACCCTTTTTCTTCCGCCTCAACAGAAAAAATCAAATACTTCATATGAGCTTTGGATTCACCACAAAATGCATCCTCCAAAAACTGCCTGGTCATTTGTCTTTCTACCAACGTTATCTACCCCCTTAATTAAAATTATTGCTATCTTTCGAAATTCTCAAATGTTTTAAATGCACGATCTAAAGTAAATTATAACATGAAAGTTTTAAAATAAGATGAAAAAATTACATAATTTTGAAATAAAAGATCAATTCTTATTAGATAGGCTTTCTTTAAGTGAAGAGATAAATCTTTCTACCTCTTAAATGTAGTATTTATAATGACTTTAGAAACTCTAAAACTAGATTTATCGCCCCTTCGCCCGGACGTTAAGGGGTAAACCCCTTAAGAACCCTATAATCAATTTCAAAGTCAAAATCATTTAAAGACCTACTTTGCATAATACAGCAAACTAGAACTATAAAAGTTCTTTATCTTTTTGTAGTTAAATTATGCCATATTTTTTCTAGTTATTTAATTATTAAAAATACGGGACAAGTAATTTGTATATTTGAGAAATGCACCAATCAACTAATTGATCGGTTAATAAGTTTGAGCAAAGCTTATTTATTGTACGAAACACCTTTGAACTCAATAAGATTGTGTTATAATACTTAAAAAGATTTAAAAAACACCTTTTTTTTCCAAAGGAGGTAATTAAGAATAATGGCTACGAATAATGTTGAAGACTTAGAGCAGAGAATAAAACTATTAGAAGAACAAAATAAAGAAAACAGAGAAACTTTGGATGATCTACTTTTTCAAAATTCCAAAATGAAAGAAAAATTAAATAAAATATGGCATAATTTGAAGATCATGTTTTGGTTATCTTTTGGTTTAGTTTCTTGTTTGATATTAATTTTTACCACAACACCACCCGTGGTAATCGGTTTATGGATCATCTTTGGAGTTATTTTGTTTACTGTATTAGTCTTTTATTTTTACTTTAAATTTGCTTTCAATAAATTTGAATAAGGAGTGATTTTTTTGACTAGAGAAGAAGCTCTTGAGTTACTAAAACAAAACTTAAAAACGGATAATTTGTACACTCATTCCCTTGCCGTGGGAGCCATTATGAAGGAGTTAGCAAAACATCTAAACAAAGATGAACAAAAATGGGAAATCACCGGTTTACTACACGATTTGGATTACGAAGAAACGAAAGATGATCCAGATAAACATGCGTTAAAAACTGTTGAAATGCTTGGAGACAAAGTTGATCAAGATGTAAAAGACGCTATATTGGCACATAATGAAAAAAAAGAGTTGGGACAAGATATTGAGGTTGCTCTATATGCTGCAGATCAACTTTCCGGGCTTATCTTTGCCGCTGTCTTAGTAAGGCCAAATAAAGATATAACTGAATTATCAGTTAAATCGTTGAAAAAGAAGTTCAAAGATAATGCTTTTGCAAGAGGAGCTGATAGAGAAAAAATAAAAGAAATAACTAGACTGAATATCGAATTAGACGATTTCTTCAAAATAGCCATTGATGGTATGGCTCGAATAAAAGATGAATTGAACTTAGTTTGATAAACACATTAATCGTTTTCATTATTTTTATTATTTACATCTTTCGATTCATTTTCAAGTTCGGTGATTCGTAGGTTCATAAATGTGAAGAATGAAATTGAAATAACACCAAAAGTGGCAAAAAGCCAGGTAACTAGAGAAAACCAAAAGAGTTTTGTAAACCAAAAAAAGAAAAATAAAAGTACTCCAACAGAAATGAAAAAATAATAAATAAGAAACCTAACGATTCGTTTTTTATTATCATTCATGTTTAAACCTCCTAATAAAAAGGGTGATGAAAAAGTGGAGTCTCTTTTAAGCATTCTACCTCAGCCTTTTTACAATAAAATAACAAAACTTTGGAATGAATTGGAAAAGAATTTTAATGTTAATTGGGTAAAAAATAATGTTCCCTTTCCCCATATAACTTGGAGTGTTGCTGAAGAGTATAAAGTTAACGATTTAAACAAGTTACTCAAAAAGGCAACCAAAGAATTGGATTCCTTAACCATAAAAACGGAAGGTGTAGCCTTATTTACCGGCAAAAAATTAACCTTGTACATCCCTGTAAAACCGACAAAGGAAATCTTAAACTTTCACGAATACCTTTGGAATTTGGTCAACGTAAATGAGTCAAAGTTAAACGAATATTATTCCCCAGATAATTGGTTTCCACATATAACTTTAGCTGTAGAAGATATTAATAAGGAAAACGTTGGACAAGTTACAAGCTATTTGTCTGATAAAAAGTTAAAGTTTCAAATAAAGTTGGAATCTCTTTCCCTTGTTCACAGAGAATTAGGGAAAAAGGTAGAAATTGACGAAACTTTTGGAATCCCGAAAAGGCGCAAAAGGAAAAAGTAAAATTATTTATTAATTCTGCCAGACTTCTCGATAATTACAATTACAAAAGCTCCAATTAAACCAAATATTAAAAAGCTAACAAAGTTATCTATTTTTGAAATGGGAGCCCTCAATCCTCCAACCATCAGTCCTATCAAAAAAAACATTGTAGCGAGGTAGAACTTATCTAATACCCATTTCAGTAGTTTGCTCATAGAACCCAATCCCAGCACAATACCTAAAACAAAGATTATCAGCACAGAGAAATCAAAATCATTAACTGCTTTTACTATGTATGAATACTGATTCAAAAGTAATAGAACGTAGGCACCGGAAATTCCCGGAAGGATCATGGCAGAAATAGCCAAAAATCCTGAAGAAAAAATTATTAAAAAACCGTGTTGCTCTAATAAAAACTTTGCCCCTGAAATATAGAAGGCAACTAAAAAACCAATAGCGGCTGAAATGAAAAAGGAAACGTATTTAGATTTTTGCGTATTTTTGAAATCAACATTTTTAAAAAGATCCGAACCTAAAAAAAAGATACTACCGATAATTAAACCTGAAAAGAAAGAAAAGACACTTGTTTGATAGTTGTTTATTAAAAAGTTTATAAATCCTAAGGTTGTGAATATTCCAAGAAAAACGCCTATGTACAACATGATTAGAAATCTAAGTTCCCGACTTTTTGATAAAGTTTCGAATTTGAATAGATTGGAAAAAACAAAAGACCAAGCGGATATGAAATTCTGATAAATGCCGAGTATCAAAGCTATTGTAGCCCCTGAAACCCCGGGGATAGAATCAGAAATACCCATGAAAACACCATACAACGGAATTAAAAGATTTTTTTTCTTCATAAATACCTCCATTCAATAAATTTCATTATAAAAAAACCCGCATAAAGCGGGATAAGTTGGGGATTTTATTGGGGGTTATTGTCTTCTAAAACTATTATATGCAAAGAATCTTAAAGCATCCTTAAAATATTTAAAAATGGTTCTAATCCTTCTTTGTTGATGTTAATCCCCATTTCTATCCCTGTTTTGTTTGTTCCATGATAATCCGAACCCGCGGTTATAAACAAATCATACTTTTTGGCAAGTGCTTTATACCTTTTGATCATTTCTTTGGTGTGCAATGAGTAGTAAGCTTCTATGCCATCTAACCCATAATCTACTAACTCTCTGATCAGATTGTCTAGATTTTGTTCATCAACTTTTGTTTGATAAGGATGCGCTAAAACAACTACACCTCCAGCTTCCTTAATTAACAATATTGCATCTTTTGGCTCCAACCTTTTTTTATCTAAGTAAAGAGGTGCACCTTTATTTAAATACTTATCGAAAGCCTCTTGTTTGTTAATTACATAATTTTTCTTCACCATTAAAGAAGCAAAATGAGGCCTACCAATCAATTCTCCACCTGCTTCTTGTTTTAATTCTTCAAGGGTAATTTGAAACCCAAATTTTTGCATGTTTTCGATCATTAAAACGTTTCTTTTTTTTCTGTACTCTTGAAGATCTTCTAAAACCTTATTTAGCCTCTCGTTTTTGATATCAAAGCCATATCCTAAAAGGTGAAGAGTGGTTGGGAATTCTGCGCTTATCTCTATTCCAGGAACAAACTTTAATTTTTTTAAATTTGTAAAATTTTCAAGGGCTTTGATTCCATCAAGGGTATCATGATCGCAGATAGATAGATATTCTATATCATTTTCTAAGGCTAGATTCAATAATTCATAAGGAGTATCAGTCCCGTCGGATCCTGTAGAATGAGTATGAAAATCAACTTTCACTTTTTTCCTCCAATTTTAATTAGAGTTACTGTCTTTAAAAACTCTAAAACTTGTTTTAGCGCCCCTTTGCCTCGCAGCTCACCCCACAGTTGGTACTAATTTATTTTTTCCAAAGAACTTTGTTTTTTTCATCGTCGTATATCTCTTCAACATCGTCGGGTAGGTCAATTTCTTCGATATATTTGGAAATAGCTTCTTTAATCAAATCTTCGGGTAAAGAGGTGATGAGCCATAAGTCGCTTAACCAAACTCTGTTATTTTCTCTTAATGGTGCTTTATAAATACCACTTTCTACTGCTTTTGCAAATGTGGATAAAGGTACTTCTTTGATAAAACCTTTACCCGAATCTTCTCCGTAAATATTGTTCATAAAATAAATTTATGCCTCCTTTATTTACACTTTCAATACAATTGGTCTAATGAGAATTTTTACAAGTTAGTTAAAGCAATTTTTGTCCAACCTTCGAAATTCACATCCTTTAAATTTACGATTTCTTCTTTTTTCATCCATGTGCTTTCAAAGTTATTTTCTTCTTTTATCTTAGCAGAGTCGATGAATCCGATAAAAAGGACACCTATATGAACTTTGGATACATCTTCATGGTTATCGTTGATTATTCCCTTATAAATATATTTGTATGAATTATTAATCCATAATTCTTCGTTTATTTCACGATCCATTCCGTTGAAAAAGGTTTGTTCCATAGTAATACCCTTATCCCCCTTGTTTATGTGGCCCCCTATCCCTATTGATAACTTGTTATGAAGTCTTTTTTCACCTTGATTTTGTGTTCTTTTCAAAACTAAAATTTTGTCTTCGTAGTTTTTGAACACTACATAAGGTATGATTTGTTTGTAATTATAATCGTTTTCGATTGCATCTCTTTCGTAGAAATTACCACTTTCCAATATTTCCACAAAATCGCAGAATTTTATATTAAAAAAATTCTCATTGTTCGAAGATATTTTTTCTAAAATTTTTTTTGTGGGAATAGCTAAAATCTGCTCACTCATTCTATGATCTCCATGGTGATGTTGTCATTCGTATAAATACATATTTCACCGGCAATTTCTATGGCTTTTTTAGCAATTTCTTCAGCATCTAAGTCCGTGTTTCTTAGCAAGGCCATTGCTGCAGCGTAGGCATAAGGTCCACCCGACCCAATTGCAATTGCATCTTCTTGTGGTTCCATAACTTCGCCATTACCTGAAATTAAAAATATATTTTCTTTGTCGGCGACCAGTAATAATGCCTCAAGTCTTCTAAGTGCTTTGTCCATACGCCATTCTTTAGTCAGTTCCACAGCTGCTTTCATAAGATTACCATGTGCAGACTTATACTTTCCTTCAAATCGTTCATACAAGGCAAGGGCATCGGCTACGGATCCAGCAAAACCTGATATTACTTTTCCTTCACCCAATCTTCTCACTTTTTTGGCGTTGCCTTTAAAAACTGTTTCTCCCATTGTTACTTGTCCATCTCCACATATCACAGTTTTTCCATTTCTTTTTACTCCTAATATTGTTGTCCCGTGAAAATCCATGAATTATTTTTCCTCCTTGCAGTCACATTTTTTTGTATCTTAAGAAACTTTAAAACTTTATAGACAACGTCCCTTCACCAAAGCGTTAAGGGGAAAGCCCTTTAAGATCCCCAAATTCGAGGTCAAAATCATTTAAAGACCTACTTTGCATAATACAACGAGCCATAAGGAAAGAAGCTTTTTACTCTTTCACCCTGCAACCCGCGCAACATGATTTTTGATTATTATATTTATTAAATCATCAAAGCTAATTCCTGCAGCTATTGCAGATGTTGGAAGATCACTTAATTCTGTTAAACCAGGTACAGTATTTATTTCCAAAACGTAAATTTCATCGCCTTTTAAGATGGCATCGATTCTAAACATGTCTTTAAAAGAGAGTATTTTCATAAACTGATTCCCTATTTCATTTATTTTTTGTATGATTTTTTCAGATGAATTAAGCTGTGGCCTGAGTTCAGTTAACCCGTTTGTATATTTTGCTTCATAATCATAGAATTCTTTTTTTGGAATAATTTCAAGGATTGGTAGTAAGATGAACTCATCATTTTTTTGAATATAAGATATCGTTATTTCCTGGCCTTTTATATATTCTTGAACCAGAACTTCTTGAAATTCTTTCAAATCTTTCTCTAAATAGAATTTGAATTCATTTTTGTTGTGGATGATGTATACACCTTTACTTGATCCGCTTTTTCTAGGTTTGATGATAAAGGGGAACTGAAAAGGCGGTGATATCAATTTATTGGTTAGAATTGTCTGAGGCATTTGTACATAATTTTTAAATAGGTTATAGAATATAAATTTATCGTATGTGGCTACACATGTTTCAGGGCTTGAGCATGTATAGTCTATTCCTAAGATGTCTAGTAAGGAAGATAGCCTTCCATCTTCTCCGTAATCTCCATGCACCACGTTGAAAGCAAATTTATAATTTTGAATTTTATTTATAAATTCATCATCTATTAAATCTATTATTAGTGGTTTATGGCCTAAATTGTTTATAGAATTAAAAACATTTTTTGCACTTCTTAAGGCAATTTCTCTCTCTATAGATTTCCCGCCTGTAATGATTGGGATGTCCATTTCTTTCTCCTTTTTTTACTTTTTACGTTGACTTTGTTAATTGTTTGATTTCTTCAATTTCAAAGTATGTTTTGTCTTTTTCACAGTATAACTTTTCCTTTCCTTTTGAGGTTTTGTAGAATAATGTTTCACTACAGTTTGGGCAACTGTACTCTGAAGGTTCGTTCCAATACATGGTTCCGCAAGAATCACATTTGAAATAAGTTTTTCCTTTTTTGCTTTTTAATTTTACGATGTCACCTCCACAGTTGAGGCACTTTCCTCGTGCTTTTACATTGCGAGTGTATTTACAATCAGGGTAGTTACTACATGCTATAAATTCTCCGAATTTCCCGTGTTTCAATATGAGGTCTCCACCACAGACGGGGCACTTTTCATCTATTTTATTCTCTTCTTTGTCTATTTTTAAAGTTTCTTGTAGGTATTCTTTTATGAATAATTTGTCCTTAATTGTTACTCCAAATGATTCAGCTGGGATTTTCTGAGTTTCCTTGCATTTTTCACAGGATAAATATAGACCGTATCGCCCAAAATTTAATTTCATGTTTTTTTCACATTTTTCACAAGGTACATCGCTTTCGTAATGTAAAATTTCTTGTTTATTTTTGATGTTGTTAGATGCTGTGGTAAGGAACTTTTCAAACTCTTTGTAAAACTGCTCTAGAACCACTTTACTTTTGTTTTTTCCGTCTTCTATCTTATCAAGGTCTTCTTCCATGTTCGCAGTGAATTTTACATCAACTATTTCTGGAAAATATGCTTCCAAAAAGTCGGTTACTACAAATCCAGTAGTAGTTGGTCTCAGCGTACTTTTCGCTATTTTAGAAACGTATTTCCGTTGCAAAAGTGTAGAGATTATTGTTGCGTATGTCGATGGCCTTCCAATTCCTTTGGATTCTAATTCTTTTATCAACGTTGCCTCTGTATACCTATTTGGAGGATTGGTTTCTTTCTCTTCAAATTTTAATTGGTCGTATGTGATCTTATCATTTTTGCCTATTTCAAAATCCACTTCTTTATTGTTAGAATTCCAGAATTTTTCAAATCCATCAAAGATGCATTTTTTGGACGTTATTTCAAATGCGTATTTGTTGGTGTTGTCTTCAATGGTATATGTTTTTTCTAAGTATCTTGACGGAGATGACTGAGACGCCATGAATCTATTCCAAATAAGCGCATACAATTTTAAATGGTCTGAGGAAATTAACCTTTTTGCATTGTTAACATCCATGTAGATATCAGTAGGCCTTATTGCTTCATGGGCATCTTGAACGTTCGTTTTTTTGTTTTTAGACAGATAATGTCCTACATAATCTTTACCGTAATTTTTTTCCAAATAGCTAATAGCTGCTTGTTGGGCCTCGTTTGAAACTCTTGTAGAGTCAGTCCTCATGTAAGTAATAAACGCAATACTTCCCTCACGGGTTTCCATACCTTCGTATAAATCTTGCGCAATTTTCATTACTTTAGATGAACTCCAGTTAAAGGTTGAAACCGCTGTTTGTTGTAAAGTACTAGTAATAAATGGTAGTGGAGGTTTTCTTGTTGTTTCCTTTTCTTCTACATTCACCAGTTTAAAATCCTTGTCTTTCAAATATTCAAAGATTTGATCTTTTTTTGTTTTTGTTATTCTTTCGGGTTTTATTTGTTTACCGTCTTCTTTTGTTAAAGGTATATTTTGACCTTTGTACTCGAGATAGATATTGTAGTATTTTTTTGGTTTGAAGGTAAAAATTTTTCTTTCTTTATCTACTATCAATTTCAATGCTGCAGATTGAACCCTTCCCGCACTTGTTTTGTAATCCTTTAATACTTTCCAAACCAAAGGTGAAATTTTATATCCTACCAATCGGTCCAAGATTCTTCTGGCTATTTGGGCATCCACTTTTTTTAAGTCTAAACTTTGGGGGTTACTTATTGAATTTTTTATTGCATTTTTTGTTATTTCTGAGAATATGATTCGATTTTTCTCTTTTGGATCAAGATCTAAAAGCTGGGAAAGATGCCATGCTATAGCTTCTCCCTCTCTGTCCATATCCGACGCTAGTAATACTCTTTTACCTTTTGTTTCTTTCTTAATTTCTTTTATAACCTTTTCTTTACCAGGAATTACCTGAAAGATTGGCTCAAAGTCGTGTTCAATGTCTACTCCAAACTCTTTTTTAGGTAAATCACGAACGTGACCTTTTGAAGCTATTACTTTATATTCCTTTCCTAAATATCTTTCTATTGTTTTCGCCTTTGATGGGGATTCGACGATCACTACGTATTTATTTTCCTTGTTATTGTTGTTGGATTTAGTGTTTTTTTTGGGCATTAATTAAATTACCTCCTGCTAGTATTGTTCTATTTTTATCTTGCGGGCCAGTCTCTTATCGTATTCACTCCAACTTTGATTTTTGTTTATTTGTAAAGTGTTTCTAATATTGTCTTTAACTTGAGCGATTTTTGAATCCATGTTATCACTTAACCCAATAATAAATGATTCGATAGTTTTTGGAACGACCGGACTTCCATATTCTATTTCTCCGTGATGGGAGAGTATGATGTGTATTAAATGGTTAAGATCCGTTTCTTTTATTTTTGGAGTTATTTTTTTTGACTCCTCGTACACTATTTTTGTTCCCAGATGTATGTGTCCAATTAATTCTCCCTGTTCCGTTTTTTCTATTCCACTGGGTGTTATAACGTATTCTTCTATTTTTCCTATATCGTGTAAAAGTGATCCGGCGATTATAATATCTTTATTGATGCATATTTCACTATCTTCATTGTAAAGATCGTATAATCTTAAAGATAGTTCAGTAACCATTACGGTATGCTCCAATAAGCCACCGGGATAGGCATGATGTACTTCTATTGCTGCAGGTGAAAAAAGAAAGGATTCTGTTAATTTTGAATTAACCAAAAAGATCTGTTTTAGCAAAGACTTGATACCTTCATCTTTAACGGTTTCTATGTAATGTTCGAGTTTTGCTTTTAACTTTGATAGATCATTATTGGAAAATTGGAGGTACTTTTCAGGATTGATATTCATTATGTTAATCTTTTGCACCGAGTTGGTTTCGTTACTAATATTAATTTGAAGCCTATTTTCAAAATAAACTATTTTGCCTTTTACTTTTATAACGTCTCCAATTTGAATCTTGTTATTGTTGGTTTCTGCGTTATACCAATCAATAGCTCTAATGGATTGACTTTTATCGGCTATTGTGAACAATAAAAACGTTTTGTCATTTTTTGTTTTTTGTAGCTTTTTGCTTACGACTTTACCTTCTACTTGTGCTTCTTCAGTTGGTTTTAAATCAGATATTAACGTAATACTTTCCTCATTTGTCTTTGATTGAAAAAGATTATCTTTTATTATATCTCTTAAAGAATATTCTTCATTCAAAATATTTTCCTCCCCTGATGTAAATACGTCGAACTCTTTGAGATATTCTTGAGGTTACTTCATAATTTATAGTAAAAGCACTTTCAGCTACTTCTTCTGCGCTTATTTCATCGTACTTTTGCTTCCCAATGATTACAACTTCATCACCGATTGATACGTTATTATCAGTAACGTCCACTACTATTTGATCCATAGATACTCTACCTAATATTTTACATCTCTTCCCGTTAATTAAAACTTCCCCTTTGTTGGATAGAACCCTGAAATAACCGTCCGCATACCCTATAGGAACAACGGCTGTTTTCATCTTTTTTTGTACTTCGTAAGTTCGCCCATAACCAATAGTATCGTGGGGTTGGAGGGTATGAATGCTCGCGACAATGCTTTTTAGTTCTAAAATAGGCTTTAATTGATCAATTTTATGAGTTGTGGATGGTTGTAAACCATAAGTGGCGATTCCTGGTCTCACATAATCTAAGGAGTATTCGGGGAAAAAAAGAGCAGCCGCACTATTAGATATATGTTTTTTTTCAACATCTATGCCTGAACTAATTATATAATCCAATAAACTCTTATATTTTTCAAATTGAACTCTGGTAAAATCGTCTTTTTCATCTGCATTGGCAAAATGGGAATAAACACCTTCTATTTGAACGTTTTTATCTTTTATCAATTTTATTAATTGGGGTAATCTTTCTTCTTTTGTACCAATTCTGTTGATTCCAGTATCCACGTTGATATGAAACTTAAATTTATCAATATCTTTCCCTAGTATATCACATACTTTTTCTAAAAATGTATACGAAGTAATTGTTGGCCTTAAAAAATGAGCAAATTCTAATAACTCTTTAAAATCTGTTGGCGAAAAGTAATTAAAGATTAAAATTGGGAGAGTTATCCCCTCCTTTAAGATTTGTAAAGCTTCTTCCAAATAAGCAACAGCCAACATACTGTAACCTTCATTAAATAATTGCTTTGCTAAAGGAAGCATACCATGTCCATAAGCGTTTGCTTTTAAAACCGGTATAATATTTGTTTTTGTTTGGTTTTGTATATAATTTAAATTTTCGAAGTATTTATCAATATTTATATATGCGACCGTTTCTCTACCCTTCAATTTAATCTCCTTTTAAGAAAGAAATAAGTTTGTCTTTGCCTTCTATATACTTGGGTAAAATAATTGTTTTATCCATTAAAATTATTATTATTTTTCTGGAAGTTATAACCGTTTCTTTAATGGAGGATTTACTGAAATGCTCGTATCTTTCTGAAAATACAGAGGTAAAAACGAAAAAAGTTTTGTTTTTTTCATCATAAATAATAGGATATCGCATAAATTTTCTTATAGAATAAAATAAAAGTGTAACTATTATCCCAAAAAATATAAAAGCTATAATACCTTTTGGATAAAGGCTGTATAGAAAGTTGCCTAATATATACAAAAATAAAACAAAGACTAGAGGTAGCAGGTAAAGAATTTTGGAATATCTAAACTTATAAAGAATTTTTCAATCCCTCTTTTATTGTAATTGTTTTTTATAAAGGACAATTAACATTATACAATAATTTTGAGTGATTGGCAAAAATTTTCTTTTTTGTTATATAATGTGCAACGAAGAGGATGTTTAATTATGATATTAATATTATAGAGGGGTTATATATGATGACGAAAAAAGAAATTAGAGATATTATTTTAAAAAAAAGGTTGGATCTAGAACAGGAAAAATACGAAAAATATTCTCAAAGAATAGTAGAAAAATTGAGAAATCAAATCAAAAAAATGGAATTTGATTCTATTGCTCTCTATTATCCCATTAGTAAAGAAGTAGACGTTTTACCTTTGATAGAGGAATTGTTAAAAACTCAAAAAAAGGTATATTTACCCAAGGTCTTAGGTAAACAAATGAAGATGGGAAGAGTAAAAAGATTCGATCGCTTGATTAAAAGTAAATTTAATATTCCAGAGCCCATCGATGATGAATTTTCCTCAAAAATTGATCTTTACATAATTCCTGCAATTGCCTATGATTTTAATGGATATAGAATTGGATACGGTGGAGGATATTACGATAGATACTTCATTCAAAGTCCAAAGTCTTATTTGATAGGGGTGGTATTCAACTTTCAATTAATTAGTTCTTTTCCTACTCACAGTAATGATTTAAAAGTTGATTTTATTATCACTGAAAAAAATGAAATAGAAATAAAGTGAGCGTCCAGACGACGGGGCGCTAAAGTAAGTTTCAAAGTTTCTACTGGCAGCATTAAATATTTTATAGGAGGTTGAAAAATGTTTAAAGTTAGTGTAGTTCAATACAAGCCGGAACTATTTGAGATCAAGAAAAATGTAGACAAGGTCATGAATATCATCGGAGGGGTTGAAAGTAATTTTATAGTACTTCCAGAATTGGCTTTTTCCGGTTATGCATTTTCCTCCAAAAAAGAAATAGAAGAGACTTATGAATCGCCTTTAGAGGAAATTGGATATGCATTTAAAACCTTCAAGGAATTTTCAAAAGATACGGGTATAAGTGTAGTATATGGTTTTAACGAGAAACATGAAGATAAGTATTATAATTCATCAATATTGATCAATAGTGATGGGACATTTAAAATATACAGAAAGACTCACTTGTTTTTCAGGGAGAAATTGTTTTTCACCCCTGGGGACACAGGCTTTTGGGTGCAAAATGTTAACGGTATCAATGTAGGACTTGCGATCTGTTTTGATTGGTACTTTCCAGAGTCTTTTAGAACATTGAGTTTATTAGGAGCAGATTTAATTTTGCATCCAGCAAATTTGGTTTTGCCATATTGTCAAGAAGCTAATAAAATTAGATCTTTGGAAAACAAGATTTATATTGCTACGTCTAATATTTGGGGAACGCAGCGTAATGGTAAAATAGAGTATTCTTTCACGGGAAAAAGTCAAGTAACTTCACCTGATGGCGAGGTGCTTTTTAGATTATCAGAGCAAGGGGACTTTGTTGAAACAGTTGAAATAGATGAAAGAAAATCTAGAGATAAAAGTATAAATGAATACAATGATCTCTTCAAGGATCGAAACTCAAAATATTATTTTCACTCTTAAATTAAGAGTGATATAAGATTAGATTACTTTTAAATTTAGGTTATTTATAAATATTTTTATATACGTATTATAAATGTTTTCAAATCCTAATTAAAGGCTTGAAAAAAAAGAATATTTGAATTATAATATTATTGACGTTGAACGAGAAATATATGTATAGAATGATAAAAAGTTTTAGTAAGGGGGTATTTTCATGAGTGCAAAAGAATATGTTGTAGGTATAGACTTAGGTACTACTAATTCAGCTATTGCTTGGGTAAAACCAGATGGTAACCCTGAAGTAATACCTAATTCGGAAGGAAAAAGGACAACGCCTTCTATTGTTTCTTTTACTAAAGACGGTCAGATATTAGTAGGTGAGCCAGCTAAAAGACAAGCTATTTTGAATTCAGATAGAACTGTGCGTTCTATTAAAAGATATATGGGAAGTGACTACACCGTAAAAATCGAAGACAAGGTATATACACCTCAGCAGATAAGTGCATATATACTTAAAAAGCTGGTTAAAGATGCAGAAGAATATTTAGGTGGAAAGATCAAAAAGGCTGTTATAACTGTTCCTGCCTATTTTAATGATGCTCAAAGGCAAGCTACAAAAGAAGCAGGAGAAATCGCTGGATTAGAGGTCCTAAGGATAATAAACGAACCTACCGCAGCTTCCATAGCTTTTGGTTTGGATCGATCCGATGAAGAAAGAAAAATAGTTGTGTATGATTTAGGTGGTGGGACCTTCGATGTTTCTATTTTGGACATAGGAGAAGATATTATAGAAGTTATTGCCACTTCTGGGAACAACCATCTAGGAGGGGACGATTTTGACCAAAGAATAGTTGACTGGTTAGCTGATGAATTTATGAAAGAGTATAAGGTTGATTTAAGAAAAGATAAGCAAGCATTACAAAGGTTGAAAGAAGCTGCTGAATCTGCGAAGATAGAGCTATCAAGTAAACTAGAAACGGATATAAATTTACCTTTCATTACGGTTGTGGATGGTCAACCTGTTCATTTAGAAAAGAAACTAACAAGAGCTAAATTAGAAGAACTCATTGGAGACTTAATAGAATCAACAAGAGGACCTATTGAGAACGCAATGAGAGATGCTAAACTTTCACCAGAACATATAAGTGACGTTTTACTCGTTGGTGGTTCAACAAGGATACCAGCTGTTCAAAAATTGGTAAAAAATTATTTTGGGAAAGATCCTTCAAAAAATGTCAATCCAGACGAAGCAGTCGCAATTGGAGCGGGTGTTCAAGCCTCTATAATGGTTGGAGAAACTGAAAGAGATCTAGTTTTAGTGGATGTTACTCCTTTATCTTTAGGCGTTGAAGTTAAAGGAGGATTAATGGAAGTTATTATACCAAGAAATAACAAAATTCCTGTGAAAAAATCTAAGGTTTTTACAACATCTGTTGATGGACAGACAGAAGTTGAAGTAAGAGTTTATCAAGGTGAAAGGCCTTTAGCAAGAGACAATTTTTTCTTAGGAAGTTTTACGTTGACAGGTATTGCTCCAGCACCAAGAGGGGTTCCTCAAATAGAAGTTGCTTTCGATATTGATTCTAATGGGATAGTAAGTGTATCAGCTAAGGATTTAGGAACCGGTAAGCAGCAATCTATGGTTGTAACTGGAAGACATAAATTGGATAAAGAGCAAATTGATAGGATGATGAAAGAAGCTAGAGAGTACGAAGAACAAGATAAAAAGATTAGAGAAAAAATTGAGATGAGAAACCAAGCGGACGATTTAATCTATCAAACAGAAAAAATGTTGCGTGAAAACGGAGATAAAATCCCTGATGACTTAAAAGCCAACATAGAAGAAAAAACAAAAGAATTAAAGCAAGCTTTAGAAGAAGATAACATCGGTAAAATTAAGATAGTCAAAGATGAGTTACAACAAGAGATTATGAAAGTTGGACAATATATTTATCAAAACCAAAACCCAGGAGCAACTGCAGGAACAACAAATCCAGGAAATGATCCAGAAAATTAAGACTTCAGGAGGCTTATAGCCTCCTGAATTTTTTTGCAGCCAATTATAGAATTATGGATTATAAATCTTTTCAAAAAAACGAATAAGTTCATATCTATTTGTGGTATAAAATAACATCATATTCTCAATATTTTGTATATGAGCGTAAATGTGATATAATGAATATTGGAGGTGGTTTCAAAGTGCAGAAGACATTCAATTTCGATTCATTCAACTTAACGTTGAAGGAACTAAAGTCAAAGGAAGATCTATTAGACGACGATTTTGAGTTCACCAAGTTAGAAATTGCAGAGTTCTTAGAAAAGAATTTGGGAAAGTATGGAGATCCATTAGAAGAAATTATTAGTTCTATTGATTACGCCTTTTCCAACGAGAAAGGAAAAGGAGGATTTGTTCTGGTACTTCATAATGACGATAGCATCGTAGGTGCTGTTGTTATTAACGATACGGGTATGGAAGGATATATCCCTGAGCATGTGCTGGTATACATAGCTGTTGATAAAGATTGTAGAGGGAAGGGAATAGGTAATAACCTTTTGAAAGAAACAATCACCCGATGTGACGGGGATATATCCTTGCATGTGGAATACGACAACCCGGCTAGAAAATTGTACGAAAAAGTTGGCTTTGAATCCAAATATGCTGAGATGAGATATAAATCATAATATTTGATACCAATTAACAAAGGCAACCAAGATGGTTGCCTTTGTTGATACACTTAGCAAATTACTAAAACAACTATTATGGTGGGCAGGGGCAGAATCGAACTGCCGACACACGGATTTTCAGTCCGTTGCTCTACCGACTGAGCTACCTGCCCATCCTTAAAGTTGGTGGGCGCTGCAGGATTTGAACCTGCGACCTTCTGCTTGTAAGGCAGACGCTCTCCCACTGAGCTAAACACCCCTACTTGATTTTATGGCGCCCCCAACCAGATTCGAACTGGTGCCTTTGGCGTGAAAGGCCAATGTCCTAGGCCGCTAGACGATGGGGGCAATATTTCAAACCTGAAATATATTATCATAAAAATTAAGAGATGTCAAGATTTTTTTTGTATTTTGATAGTTTTTTTGCTATGTCGGTTATGTCACCCGCACCAACAAAGAGTAAAACAGCATTTCTTTCTAGTAAAAGATCTGATATAATTTCTTCTTCAGAATTATAAAATTTGGAGAATGTAGATTGTGAATTAAGCGCTTCAACAACTTTTCTTTCATCAACACCGTTAATAGGTTCTTCAAAAGCTGAGTATATCCGGTAGACTAATACTTCGTCGGAATATTTTAGAACGTCAATAAAGTCGTTTATGTGAAAATAGAGACGAGTGTATCTGTGTGGTTGAAATATCGTTATTAATTTTCTTTTTGGAAAATTTTCTTTTGTTGCCTTTATAGTTGCTAAAATTTCGTCAGGTGTGTGGGCATAATCGTCTATTATTGATAGATTATCCTTATCGTAAAGTACGTTAAATCTTCTTCCAACTGAATTATAACTCTGAAAAGTTTCTTTTATTGTTTTAAAGTCGATTCCAAATTCTAAAGAAAGTACCGCTGAAGCTAGTGCGTCATAAGCGTAATGTAACCCGGGAAGATTTAAAATTATATCTCCAATATGTGTATTTTTATGGTGAAGTTCAAACACTTGATATCCATTATATTGCCTTCTGTTTTTTATAGTATAATCAGCTTTTTCACCTTGTCCAAAGTATAAAACTTTATTTTCGTTCAAATGCCATTTGGATAGATGAACATCGTCGCCATTTAATATAACAAGGTCTTTAGTGTTTCTAGCAAATTTATACAGAGAATTTTCCAACTTTTCAAATTTATTATCGTAGTGTTCTAAGTGATCAGGTCTTAAATTGTTTACGATGGAAAAGTTTGTTTTTGTTTCTTCTATAAAGCCATCACTTTCATCGACTTCCGCTATTATTATTCCATTTCCATATCTAAAGTTGCCATCTTCTAGTGAATTATGTATTCCACCTAAAAAAACAGTAGGATCTTTACCAACATTTTTGAATATTTGAGAAACCATAGCGGTTGTGGTGGTTTTTCCATCTGTTCCAGTGATGCCTATTGAGGTATGTTCTTGTAATATCGAGTTGAGTAGTTGCATTCTATTAAGAACAGTTATCTTTCTTTTTTTTGCCTCTATAAGTTCTGGATTGGTATCTTTTATTGCTGTTGTTTTAATTAAAAAATCTATATCAGGAAGATCAGAGTCCTGTTTTAATTTGACTTTTATTCCTTTTTTAATTAAGTATTCTACTCTTTCGTTCATTTCATTGTTCGATCCAAGCACGTTTTTTATTCCATACTTATAAGCTGTGTATAAGGCTAAGGAACTCATACCGATACCACCTATCCCGGAAAAGTAATACTTCATAAATACCTCCTTTTAAAAATGCAAAAACTTCTGGTTTCTGAGCTTTATAGAATTTCATCAATATTATTAACTATGCTTTCTGTTGCTTTATTTATCTTAGGAGTGTATATAAATTTTTCATTTTTTGGTTGAATTTGATTTAAAAAGTTGATCAACTCATCAATTTCCACATTTTCTTCATCGAAAACAACAACCTTCCCTTTCTTTTGAAGGGAAAGAGCGTTTTTTAATTGGTGATTTTCGGCAGCACCTTTCCATGGGATCAAAATAGCAGAAAGATCATAAAACTGAATTTCCGCGAGAGTTGTTGCTCCTGCCCTTGATATTACTTCATCGGATACAGCCATTAATTCATATAAATTTTCTATATATTCAAAAGTAAAAACATTGGGAAATTGTTTGAACTTTTCTTGATTTTTTGTTATATGTATGTAATTGTTAATTTTTTCTTTTTTGTATACTCTGTACATTAATTCATCTATTTCGTTAGAACCAAGGCTTCCTCCAAAGACTAGAATACATCTTTTGTTTAAATCCTTTATTCCGAAACTACGCAAGTAAGTTCGTGGTATTTCATTTTCAGGCGTTCTTACAGGGTTACCCGTAAGAATAAACTTATCATTCAACTTGGTTTCTTCGTAACTTACAAAAACCTTTTTTGCCCATCTAGATAGTACTTTATTGGATATTCCAAGTATTGAATTTTGCTCATGCAAGTAAAAAGGAATATTTTGTTTTTTTAAAGCTAACCCCACGGGAACGGTTACGTACCCACCAGTAAGAAATCCAAAAACAGGTTTGAATTCTTTTATTATTTTTTCAACTTTACGTTTATTCCTTAAAACTTCAAAGGCTCTGTTTATATTCTTAACGTTGTATAATGGCCTTTCTAGACCTTTGGTATTTAAAGGAATTAACTTAGCTTTTGGAAAATCTGTAGGTAACTTTTTTTCTTCGATTCTTCCTTTTGTTGTAAAATATATCACATCTAACTTATTATAACATCTATCTAGATATTTTATTACAGATAGGGCAGGGTAGTAATGGCCTCCTGTACCGCCTCCTGAAAAAACAACTTTTAACTCTTCATTCTTCCTCATCTGATCTTGTCAACTCCGAATTATGATATATTAATCCCAAACCCCACCCTATAGATATTAGGGTAACTATCATAGAAGAATTTCCATAGCTTACCAAGGGAAGAGTCACTCCTGTAACCGGCATCCATGGCACTCCCAATCCTACCAATGTGTTTATGACAACTTGTATGAAGATCCATGAGGCTGTAGCTCCACAGAATATAAAAGTAGCGTGATCTCTCGTAAGATAGGCTAAGTACACCAGTTCATGAGATAGAAAAAAGAAAAGAGTTACTACCATCACTATCCCAAATTTTCCCCATTCTTCTCCTATAACGGATATAATAAAATCACTGTAAGATTCTGGTACATAGTATTTAAATTCTCCTGCAAACGGTCCTGTACCAATCAGCCCACCATTTGCAATGGCATCTCTTGAACGTTGACTTTGAAAGTCGTCAGAATTTGTAAATCTTGAAATTTGGTAGGTTTGAAGCAAGTTATCCTGGAAGGTAAAAAGAGCTGAGACGATAACCAATGTAAAAACAACGAAAAATAACATAACTTTTTTATCTCTTATTCCCAAAAACATCGTTATTAATGTTACCATTGTTATTATAATGGCAGAACTGAGGTCTGGTTCCAAAAACACCAAGAATATGCTGATTCCACAAACTAAAATAGGGAAAATTACATTAATTAATAGATTCTTTTTATTTTGTATTTGAGTGTAATAAAAAGCCAAGAAAGCAGGAATAATAAGTTTTGCAAGTTCTGATGGTTGAAATTGGAAAGGTCCAATGTTAATCCATCTTTTTACGTCGGCGATAGGTTGCGTGAATAAAACGATAACTAAAATAAGATTTAAAAATGTAAAAAGAGCAATCATAATGTGCTTGCTTTTTGTAAAAGTATCGCTGAGCATAAAAGCTGTTATCGCACCTAAAAAGCCAAGAATTAAAGCGATTATATAAGTTTGAAACTTTTGTTCTGGGTTTATCTCTTTAATGTCACTAATTGCAAAAAGAGAACTGTAGATGAATAATACACCTACAAATAGAGTGATACCCAATATTATTAAGTAAAAGATTAAATTTCGTTTTATCACCATGCGTTGGGGGTTCACCCTCAAGCCCCCTTTCAAATTCTGTTTCTGATTTCAAAATTTTGTTTGGAAGGATCGCCGAACGGGTTCACCCCCAAGCCCAAACGTTGAGGGTAAACCCCCAAAACCCCAAAAAACAAAAATTATTAAGAATTAAAATCTGAGTTTGGAAGAATCACCAAACCCTTTCACATACTTTGGGGTGCATTTACTCCCAAAATAGACAAACCTCTTGCTATAACAATCTTTGTTGCCTGGCAGAGATTCAACCTGCCTTGAATAAGTTCATAATTCTCTGCGTTGAGAACAGAGAGTTTGTTGTAAAAATGATGGAATCTTGAGGCTACTCTTTCTAAATATTGGGTAAGCAAGTTAGGCTTGTTTTGAATTACAGCTTTGGTTAACACGTCGGTAAATAAGGCTAACTCCCTCATTAGTAATTTTTCTTCGTTTTCTTTTAGATTTTCTAAGCCTAAAAATAATTCATATTCTATTCCTCTCTTTTGTGCTTCTTTAAATATGCTGGATATCCTTGCATGAGCATATTGAACGTAATAAACTGGATTTTCATTGGATTTTTTTATAGCCAGATCAATATCGAAATTTAATGTGGTATCAGGATCAACCATCGCAAAGAAGTATCTAACTGCATCTTTCCCAACATTTTTTATAAGGTCATCAAGAGTGAAAAATTCACCACTTCTCGTTGACATTTTTATAATTTCATTACCTTTTTTTATATTTACAAATTGATGTAAGATTATTTTTAAAAAGTCTTCTGGTAATCCTAGTGCTTTTATTGAAGCCATCATTCTTGGTATGTGGCCATGGTGGTCAGAACCCATTATATCAATCACGGTATCGAAACCTCGTTGGTACTTGTAGTAATGGTAAGCAATGTCATCACAAAAGTATGTGGGCATTGAATCTTTAGACCTTATCAATACCTTGTCGTTTTCATTTATCAAATCTGATACTTTAAACCATACCGCATCATCTTTTTCGTATACGTAGCCTTTAGACTTTAAATCGTTCAAGGTTTTTTCAACCATTTTATTTTTAAATAATAATTGTTCACTAAAGACCACATCAAAGTTCACGTTGATCTTTTCCAGTGTACTCAACATAGTTTTTAGCATATCTTCGAGGACTTCTTTTCTGAATATAACCTCGGTTTCTTCATCCCATTTGTCTTTGAATTTCTCTCCATACTTATTTAATACTTTTTTTGCGGTATCTATAAGATATTCTCCTTTGTAACCATCTTCAGGTATTTCATAATTTGAACCTAGAATTTCGTTATATCTTACCCATAGGGAGTAGGAGAGAAGTTTTATTTGTCTTCCCGCATCGTTTAAATACATTTCTCTTTGAACAACATATCCAGCTTGTTCATAGATATTTGCCAAAACGTCTCCCATAACAGCTTGTCTTCCATGAGCAACTGTAATGGGGCCGGTGGGATTAATGCTTGCAAATTCGAACTGTATATTTTGACCCTTACCTATATCAAATTTTCCGTAAGTTTTTGGGTTGCTTAAAATTTTAGAACATATCCTTTGATAAATTTGGGGAGAAATAAAAAAATTTAAGAAACCTTTTACATTATCAACTTTTTCAAAAAAAGGAGATTTATCTAATTCTTCCTTTAAAATTTGGGCAATTTCTTGTGGTGATTTTCTCAAGCGTTTAGTTAATAGGAATGCAATGTTGGATGAAAAATCTCCTAAATCGTCTTTTGGAGGAGTTTCAATGGTAAAATTGTATTCAATGTCAGTAACACCTATATCAGACAAAGTTGTATTGATCTGGTTTTTTATGAGATCTATTATTTCCATTTATTTATTTCCTCCTGTTTTTTCGTTTATTACTGCCTTTGGAAACTCTAAAGCACGCTTTAAACAGAATTTCTATAATTCAAAATTTTTTATGCAGTCCGAGCACAATTGGAGGGGGACGGCTCCGCCCGTAACCCTTTAAGAATCTAAAACTAATTTTTGAAAATTACTGTATTTATAAAGTGTCTATGTTGTTTAATAACTAGTTTTAGAAACGGCAAAATGACAGTAGAGTCATTTTATCTTATTTTTTAAGTGCGATTTCTGGCATATGTGAGTGTACCTGGTATCTTCATTTTCTTTTCAACATATCTGAATATTTCTCCAAAAAATGTGACCAATACTAAATATATGAGGGCAGCAAAAAGGTAAACTTGAAAAAATTCAAAATTACGACTTGCTACAAACTTAGCTTGAGCCATTATTTCTGGTACTCCAACAATATAAGAAAGAGAAGAATATTTTAATAGGTAGATAAATTCATTTGTCCAAGAAGGGATAAACCTTCTTAACGCTTGGGGCAATATGATCAATCTAATGGCTTGCCATTTTTTCATTCCTATTGATAAAGATGCTTGCATTTGCCCCGAATTTATCGACTGAATAGCCCCTCTTAGATATTCTGCCTGATAAGCGGCGGAATTTAAAAAAAAGGCTATTATTGAAGCTAATAATGGGGAAAGCCTAATCCCAATAACAGGTAAACTATAATAAAGAATGAAAAGTTGAACAAGTAATGGCGTACCTCTTATGATTTCGATAAAAACGTAGCTTATGTAATAGAACAACTTATTACCATACGTTTTAGCAACTGCCAGTAAAACGCCCAAAAAGAATCCTATAACTACTGAAATTAAGGTTAAAAAAAGTGTAACCCATATACCTTCCACCATATAAACCCAGGAACTTTCGACAATTTCAACAAAGCTCATGTATTTTCTTCCTTCCCGTACAACTGCGATAATTTGTTCAAAAACTCCTTAGTTCTATCTTTTTGAGGATTTTTGAACATCGATTCTGGAGGACCTTTTTCAACGATCACTCCTTTTTCCATAAATATAATCTCATCAGCAACAGCCCTTGCAAATCCCATTTCGTGCGTAACACACACCATAGTCATACCACTTTTTGCAAGATCAATCATGACGTTCAGAACCTCTCCTATCAGCTCTGGATCCAAAGCCGAAGTAGGTTCATCAAATAGGATCAATTTTGGATTCATAGCCAAACATCTCGCGATCGCAACCCTTTGTTTTTGTCCGCCAGAAAGTTGGCCAGGATAAAATTCTGATTTATCCTTCAATCCAACCCGTTCTAATTCTTTTAATGCAGTTTCGGTGGCTTGTGTTTTTTCAATTTTTTTTACTTTGGTCAACCCAATTCTAACGTTTTCAAGCACAGTTAAGTGATCGAATAAGTTGAAATGTTGAAATACAAAACCTATTTCTTGCCTAATTTTGTGAATATTCTTTGAAGATAATATTTCTTCTCCGTCCAGATATATTCTTCCAGAATCAGGTTCGACAAGCCTATTTATACACATTAAAAGCGTACTCTTCCCTGTTCCGCTTGGACCAATTATTACCTTCGTTTCAGCTTTTTTTACTTCCAACGTTATTCCTTTCAGGATTTCTGTGCTATTATAACTTTTATGAAGATCTTCCACTTTTAATATTGTATCTTTCTCTTCTTTCATTAATCAAACGCTCCTTGTTTCATATCCTGGTATTGCAAGCTTTTTTTCAATCCTACCCAGTCCTCTACTTATACTAAAAGTTAGGATAAAATATATAACCCCACAAATTAGATAAACGATCAAAGGTCTGTTGGTTACAGAGATAATATAAGTACCTTGCCTGAGTAGTTCCACCACACCTAAGGCATAAGCTAAAGATGTATCTTTTAAAACCACCGCTGCTTCGTTGGTCCATCCTGATAAAGCGATTCTTGTTGCCTGAGGGAAGATAATATAGAAAAAAGTTTGAATTTTGTTCATCCCTATGGAATAAGCAGCATCGAGCTGTCCTTTTGGTATGGATGAAATTGCGCCCCTTAAAATTTGCGATTGATATGCCGAACTTCTCAGACCTAAACCAAGTATTGAGGCGATTAAAGGATCTAATCTTATTCCTATAGCAGGTAAACCGTAAAAAATTAAAAAAAGAATAACCAACAAAGGAATACTTCTAAATACTCGTTCGTATATCAGAAAAATAAATTGTACGAATTTATTACCGTACAATTGACCAAAAGAAATTACAACCCCCACAACAAATCCTATTATCAAACTAAAAAGGGTTAATTCCAACGTTACAAGTGTTCCTTTTAGTAAATAGGGAAAAGAATTGATAATAACTTGAATATCTTGCAAATATAATCCTTCTTTCTTAATATAAGGGGGTTTACCCCCCTTATATTTTTTACTCTAAAAAATCACAGGCATCACTTAAAATATTTTCCGATGAGTTCATCCATCTTTCCAGTTTCTTGTAACTTTGTTATACCTTCGTTCAACATATTCAATAAATCTTCATTACCTGGTGCAACCGCCATACCATAATTTTCGTTAGTTTTAATGATTCCTACAATTTCCACTGGATCTGTCTTGGTGAATCTTTCAGCCACTGGATTATCCAGCACTATAGCATCGAGATTTTTGTTAATTAAGTCACGAACAGCAAAGTTAAATGTATCGTATCTTATAAGGTTAGCTTTTGGTAAAAAGCCTGCTTCGACGAGATTTTCTGTTACCCACAGATCACCCGTTGTACCTGTCTGAACTCCGATTTTTGGCTTCATAAAAAGAACGGTTAGATTGGTACTTTCTCCACTTCTTACCATAATACTCTGATCGGCACTAAAATATGGGATTGTAAAATCCACTACTCTCTCTCTTTCTTCAGTTATCGTCATTCCCGCAACAATAATGTTTATATTTCCGGTGATTAAAGAAGGTATGAGAGAGTCAAAGCTAATATCTCTTATTTCAACATCGAATCCATACATTTTTCCAATTTCCCTTATTAAATCCATATCAAAGCCGACGAATTCTTCGCCTTCTACGTATTCAAAAGGTGGGAAAGATGCTTCTGTACCGACAACATAAGTAACTGAAAAAGCTGAAAACACAAAAGAGAATAAAATTATACAAACCAAAACGGTCTTTTTTACCATTCTATTACACCTCCTATAGTCTTAATAGCTTTTAATAGATACTAGATATAAAGAGATGATTCTGTTTGTTACGGCATTTAGAACAAATACAATATGAGTAAAATGCAACAACTGTAAAGTTCATTCGGCATAAACATATTATACTACAATTGAGATAGTATATCAATATTTAATATGAGATATCATCAACAACAAAACTATCTAGGTTGAATATTCAGTTTCGAACAAATTAATTATGATATAATGCGGTCTATTGACAAGTCATTTTTTTTTATGGTATAATTTTTAAAATTGTTTTAGGAGAATATGGTTATGAAAACATTAAAAGTATTGTCAGCTTCAAAAATGGTAATTAATAATAATAACAATGGACAGCGTCGGTGATTACGCTGGATATTGTTATTTTGTAAATTACCGACGCTTAAAAATAAAGCGTCGGTTTTTTTATATTAAGAAAGCGATATAGCTTTTTTAAAAAAACACTACAGGAGGGAAAATTATGGCAGAAGTAGAGAAGAAAAATAGAAAAGTGGATTCTGTGGAGTTAGTGAAAAGTTATTTGGAGGACGAGACTTATAGTGACGCACTTTTAGTTCAGTCCGAGATACTGAGATTATCAAGAGAATTTCTTGGAGAAAGAGGTTTTGTTGAGCTTCTTCCGGTGATCGTTTCTACAATCACCGATCCATTAAACCATGACGTTTTTGACGCACAGATAGATTATTATGGTAACAAATATTACGTTACTAAATCCATGATACTGCAAAAGCAAGTTAGCGTTTTGGTTCATGATAAAATATTTTCGTTTTCGCCAAATTTAAGGTTGGAAGTAGCAGAAAAATATTCTTCTGGTAGGCACTTGATTGATTTTGTTCAGTTAGATATAGAGGCTAAAGCAATGAAAAGAGAACAGATTATGGATTTGATGGAAGATTTAATAATTCATGTATTAAAAGGTATAATGACAAAATATTCTGGTATAATAAAAAAGTATCACCCAAATTTGGTAGTTCCTAAAAAACCTTTTCAAAAAATCAGCGTAAAAACGGCAAAGCAACTTTATGGCGATGATTATGAAAAAATGTTATCTGAACGTTCTGAAGGGCCTGTATGGTTGATAGATATTCCACTTTTAGAGAGAGAATTTTATGATAAACAAGATGTTAATAATCCAGAAGTATTATTGGATTTTGATCTAATATATCCCGAGGGTCATGGTGAAGGCATATCTGGCGGTGAAAGAGAGCATGAGTATGAGCAAATAGTTAAAAGAATCAAACTGAAAGGTAACGGGCTCGAAAGCTATGAAGATTATTTAAAATTAGCAAAAGAAGGGTTATTACAACACTCTGCAGGTTGTGGTATGGGCATAGAAAGGTTCACTAAATATATATTAGATTTGGATCATGTTGAAAAAACTAGGTTGTTCGCCAAAGCTCCCGGAAAGTATACAATTTAGTTATATCAATAAAAAGGTTCCAAAATGTATATTATTACGGAGAAGGGACGTTAATTGGGGAGCTTCTCTTCATTGCCTTTCATGGAAGTTAACTTATTTTTTGCTGGAGGTTACTTATGAATATAAAAAGGGCTATTATTTCAGTTTACGACAAGACAAATTTAGAGGATTTAGCTAGTTTTTTATTTCACAATGGTGTCGAAATTATATGTACAGAAGGGACAAATAAATATTTGGAAGAAAAAGGAATTCCCACCGTAAAGATGGCCGATTATATTGGGTTTCCTGAAATTTTGGGGGGGCGTGTTAAAAGTATAGATCCAAAACTAGCTGGTGGTATTTTAGCCAAGTCTAACGACAAAAAGCATGAAGAAGATATGATTAATTACAATATAAAAAGGATTGATATGGTTGTAGGTAATTTTCCAACTTTTGAAGAAATCGCAAAAAAAACAAAGAATGAAGAATCACTTTTGGAATATATTGATATTGGAGGGTATTCCCTTCTTAGAAGCGCTGCAAAAAATTATAAAGATGTTGTAGCTTTAGTAGATCCCAAAGATTATCAGATAGTTATTGACAACTTAGAGGATTGTGGAGATGTTCCTTTGCAATTAAGAAGAAAGTTAGCATTGAAAGTTTTCTTTTCAACTTCTAAGTATGATGCCAGTATTCATAAAACTTTTTCCGAACTATTCGCAGCTGAGAAGTTTGACCATGAATTTTTTGAAATTTTAGGAAACTTAAGGTATGGTTCTAATCCAATGCAAGAAGCGATTTTGATGAAATTTTTAGGAAAAGAGAGTTTTCTTGATTATTTAGAAAATTTAACTTTTCATAAAAAGCCTACATTAAGGATAGTAAAAGATATAAAATTACTTTTTCATTTGGCTAGTTTCACAAACAATGAATTTTTGGGTTTCGCAAAGAAAGGAATTTTCGTATTTGGATATTCCTCTCCTACCGAAGGAGAGAAAGAACAGTTCGTTAGAATTATTAGAGAATTAAAAGGAGGAGTTGTTTACAGTGATGATCTAAATGTAATAACTGAACTGAAAAATTCAAAACATGATGGATTAATGACTTCATATAACTTTGAAAAAAAAGAAGAGATAATTTCCTTTAAACCCATGGTTTTTAGGGTTAATAAAAGGGTTTTGAAACGTGACGAAGAATATATTGTGGATGGTGATTTGGTTGCAAAGCAAAATGTTCAAGAGATTGTTTTGAATTTGTCTCCTTCAGAAGAATTGGGATTCGAAGTTGCTAAGATTCATAAATCAGATACGGCTGTGTATGTAAGAAATAATCTTATTTGTTCAGGAAATCAATCTTGTTTAAATAGAGAAATTGCATTAAACGCCCTTGAAAATACCTTGGAAAAATTTGAAGTTTGTCTAAACGAAGGAACAATAATCTTTGATTCTCCTATAAATTCAGAGAAGATAATTGATGCAATATTAAATTCTAAGATTGAAAAGGTAATTGTTCCTCCAACTTTACCTGGCTACGAAAAATATTTAAAGATTTTAGAGGAAAAAGGCGTAACGTTGTTGGTAACACAGAGAAGGTATCATAGATATTAATGTTCGTTAAGGGGCTTCGCCCCTTAAAAACCCCAAAATCAAAATTTATTTTAAAAAAACTATTTTGCACAAATCAGCAAAAGGGCTTCGCCCCTTAAAACCCCAAATTCGATACATCATTTGCAAAGCAAATGAGAATTTTGAAATTATTTCAAAGGCATTATGAACAAGGCTTTTTGCATAAGGACTCAAAATGCAAGGCAAATGAGTTTAGGAAAGTCATTCAAAAACATTACAAACAAGACCATTTTGCATAGATCAGCAAAAGACGTTTTGCATAAAGCAGCAAACAACAAGGAGTGATAGCAAATTTATTTACCCTCAGTCTCTGTAATATTAGTTTGCAGAAATGAAGAAAAAACTATTGAAAACGTGTTAAATTCTTTAATCCACCAAACAAGAAAGCCGGATGAAATAATTGTTGTGGATGGTCAGTCGACAGATAATACTGTTAGTATAATAGAGAAACTTGCTGAAAAAGTTGATAATATAAAAATCATTACGAATAAAAAAAAATATACCCCTTACGGTTTAAATCTAGGGATCAAAAATAGTAAGGGGAATTTTGTTTTTATAGCAGGATCCCATACAGAATTTGATAAAAAATATGTCGAATATTGTGTAGAATTTTTGATGGAACACCCAGAAGCGAGTGCTGTTGGAGGAGTATCTTTGGCTATGCCTGTCAATGAAAAAAGTTTTATACAAAAGTCGATGGCTTTATCATATTCTTCCCCCTTTGGCACAGCATCCCGGCATAGGTATCAAGTGAAAGAACCACAAGAAGTTGATACTGTTGCATATGCATGTTATAGAAGAGAAGTTTTTGATAAGGTTGGATATTTTAATGAAAAACTTTTAAGAAATCAAGATATCGAGTTTAATTATAGAATGAGAAAAAAAGGTTTAAAAATTTATTTATTGCCAATAACAAATCATTATTATGTTCCGAATGGATTAGAGAATTTTATAAAAAAGAATTTTTCGAACGGTTTTTGGAATTATATAACTCTTAAAATATCTCCCTATGGGATTTCACTTAGACATTTCATCCCTCTTATTTTTGTAGTGTATCTTCTATTCTTATTTTTAGTTCTGTTTCTCTCAAAATATTTTGTTTTTAATATTATTTTAGCGTTTCCGTTTTTCTTATATTTATTATTAGACACATTATTTTCATTGAAGTATGCTATAAAAGAGAAAAATATTTTATTGTTATTTTGTAGTTTTTTTACCTTTTTCCTTTTGCATATTTCATATGGTATAGGAACATTTTGGAGTATAATAAATTCACTCCGTTTTACCAGGAGTGAAACAGCATAAATTTAAATAAATTTAATATGTAGTAGGTGAATGCAATTTGCTAGCTATAAAATATATAAGCTCTTTTCTCTTATCGATTATTTTAGTTCCAATTATGATAAAAATTGCAAAAAAATACAATATCGTTGATAGACCCGATAATAGGTTGAAAGTTCATAAAGTTCCCATTCCTTATTTGGGAGGTGTAGCAATATTTCTTTCAATCTTACCCTTTTTTTACAATGATATAGGTTTTATAATTCCTGCCAGTATTTTAACTTTTATAGGGCTGTACGATGATATTAAGAGTGTTTCCCCTTATGTTAGATTATTTGCGGAGTTTATTGTTGTCTCAATGGCAATATATTTCGTTGGAGGAATTATTCAACCTTTTCAATTTTTTATTTTGGTATTAACTGGAATAGCTCTAGTCAACGGAGTAAATATGGTTGATGGAATGGACGGAGTCTGCGCTGGAACGGCAATAGTGAGTTTGTTATTCTTTTCTTTGATATCCAAAAATTACGAACTGTTGATCTTTGTTTTGGCTATTTTGGGTTTTTTATTATACAATTTGCCACCAGCCAAAATCTTTCTTGGTGATGCGGGCTCTTATCTTTTGGGCTTTGTTTTGTTTTATTCCTTTTCCTTTCTATCCGGAAGGTCTGGTAGAGGTGGTTATTTTATCTCACTAATTATCACTGGATTTTATTTTACCGATTTGGCTTACGCTGTCATAAGACGTTTACTTAGCAAAAGATCTCCTTTTTTAGGAGATAAAGAGCATATTTATGATAAAATTCGAAAAAAATATAAAATAAAACCATTGGTTGTGGCATTAGTTACATATATTATTTCCGCTGTTTTTGGTATGATAGGATTAATTACTTGGGATTTTCAATTAATAGGTGTTATAATTGTATTGGTAGTATTTATATTTATAGGTTATCATTTTAATTTATACAAATATGAGTGATTGAAGGATATATTATATCAAATATATTTGGCGGAGAGATCTTTCAATAAGTTTTTTAAAAGTTTTTGTTAGAAGAGGTGTTGTTATGATAATTTTAAAAGGTAATTATGGTGATTATATGAAACTTCGGCCTGTATCAGTTAAAAAGATTTTCTTAGACGAGTCGAAGTTGAGAAACAACAAAGATCCTGATATTTACGAGAAATATATCTATGAATTGGAAGGAAGGTTTGGAAATTACAAATGGTTTAATAACGAGTTCAATTTGGAAGAAAAAGGTAATGGGAAATTGGCTACGCTTACTATTGATATAGAATATATCCCTCTGATATTGACAATCTTGAGGATTAACGCTTTTTTTAAGTCAAAAAAGAAGAGTATGATTTCAGTTCTTTCTTCTGATCATGAAAACCAAACTTCTGAGATAATTGCAGAGGATTCTTTTATATATTCTTTGAATGAAAGTAATAATTTATCATTTTTGTTTTTAAGAAAAATAGATAAAAGTTTAATTGAACATCACTTAATTTTTACCAACAACTATGGAGATAATTTTGATATGCACATAGAAAGTGATCGCAAGAGTATAAAGAGTTTTTATAAAAATCTGTTGAACGAAACTAACAATTTTCGGGTAGCGATACTTCCAAATATAGCTCAAAAAATCACTCCATTTTATGAAAAAATAATAGAAAAAATAGCTATTGTTAATTATGAAAATGTTAACAATATTACAGACGATTTTTTCACTTTGTACAATCTCAACCCAAAAGAATTTCTTAACAATTCTGAAGCTCGAAAAGAATTAGAGAGGTATACAAATTATCTTTTTAATGGGAAAAATGATGAAGAGGATTATTCTTTCGATAATGATATAGACGATGTCGACATAGATTTTACTATAAAGAATATGGAAGATATAGAAGACGAGCTACAGGATATTGTAGATTTGCAAAACAATGATCAATTCTTGGGTAGTTCTTATTATTATAATGAAACGTACGATTTGTTCATTGAAATGGAAGAAGAGTTTATGAATTTAATGGATCATATAATTTTCGACGGAAATTTGAAAAAGCAGGATAAAGAATATTATTTAGAAAAAATTAAAAGAATGATCAATGAAGTTTCCTTAATATTTCAAGATTTAAAAGAAAAAAAAGAGTTTGAAAGAGAACTTTTGTTAGATATGGTAAACGCTTATGGAATTGAACATATTACCAATAAAAAAGATTTAATTTCTGAAATTTTTGAAGAGGTAGATATGAGTAAGGACCTAAACGAAATATATGAAATTTCGGAGGATAAGATTTTGAACGATTATAAAAATTGGTATAAAGATCTAATATTTAAAAAAGGTAAAAGTATGAAGGAAGTCACTAACAACTAATCTCAAAGATAATTCCCCTTTGGTTAATTCAACAAAGGGGAATTATCTTAAGAACTTCAAAATCCAATAAGGCGTTAAAGTATCCATTTCTATAATGATATTTAATAGATTTCTCCTTTTCCGAGCTTGTAGTCTACCAATTTCAATTTTCTTATTATGGGTATATCGTAAGGACATCTTTCTTCACATATTCCGCATTCTGTACAATCTTTAAAGGTTTTATTGAGTTTGGAATAAGACATTTTAGCCTCGTTTTGGTTTCCAAACCAGAATGCCAATCTTTCTCTCAGTGCATAATCTGGAGCCTCGTGAGGTTGATAATCCCTCATTTGTCTATCATACCATCCTTCGTATTCAAACACTTTCATTATTTCTATATCTTCTGGGCAAGGCAAACATTTACCACATTGTCTACAAACATAATTTCCAAGTTCGGGAGCACGATAATACAAATTTTCTATGGATTTTTTAAGTAAAGGTTTAAAGTTTTCAGCAATCTGAATATCTTTTCTTAACATTTCTTCGGAGTTTGCTCCTACAACCATCACATCTAAATTTTGATTTAAAGCATAGTTTAAGGCATCATAAGTAGATCTATAAAGATAACCATCTGCAAAAGCCTTCATGCCAACAATTCCCATGTTTTTTGATCTTGCAAATGGAATGACTTCTTTATAAGTACTGGGGAAATTAAATATATCTAAGTAGTTAAAACCTGTCATCAAAACATCTAAGTCTACTGCTTTTATGAGTTTTAGTGCATAATTTCCCAAACCGTGGAAAGACACACCTAAAGCTCTTATAATTCCTTCTTTTTTTGCTTGAAATAGATAATCTAAGGCCGAATCATTTCCCAATAAGGCTTCAACATCTTCCTCAGTGGTAACATGGTGAAGAAACAAAATATCTAAATGATCGGTATTCAGGTTCTTTAAGGTTCTTTCTACAAAGTATTGAGCATTTTTCTTATCTCGAGCATGGCACTTGCTAGCAAGAATTACTTGGTTTCTTCTGTGTTTCAGGGCGTATGCAATTTTATTTTCAGATTCACCATCTCCGTATTCAGCTGCAGTTTCAACGTAATTACCCCCTGACATTATATAAATATCCATTAATTTGGAAACATCATCCTTTGAAATTTCCAACATATGAAATCCACCTAATCCTAAAAGAGAAACCTCAAACCCAGTTTTGCCTAAGATTTTTTTCTTCGTAAAAATCACCTCCATAATTTTAGATCACGTTAATTCATTTTTGACCTGTTTTAATAACATTCTTATAGGTAAATGCTGTGGACATTCTTCTTCACAATCCCCACATTCTTCACAAATAGAGGCATCTATACCTTGCTTTATCAAAGATTGATATCTTTCTTTTGCCTCTAGTAAGTTATCAAATATATAACCTTCATTGTAAATGCTAAAAATTGTAGGAATAGGTATACCATTTTTGCAAGGTACACAATAATTACATCCAGTACAATCGATCTTGGATTTACTCTTATAAATATTTCTTACCTGTTCAATTGTTTTTAATTCTCTTTCACTTAAGGAATTTGGATCTGAATCATCTGCTGCTTTGAGATTTTCTATTACCTGATCCATTGTGGACATTCCACTTAGAACAGTAGTAACCTCGGGATGGTTCCATACCCATCTTAACGCCCAATACGCCGGTGACTTGGTTTTATCTAAATCACTCAAGATATCGACAGCTTCTTGAGGTAGTTTGTTGGCCAATTTTCCCCCTCTAATTGGTTCCATAATAACTACTGCCAGTCCTTTTCTTTTTGCATACTTTAATCCTGCAATTCCGGCTTGAAAATGTGTATCAAGATAATTGTATTGTATTTGACAAAAATCCCAGTTATAAGAATCAACGATCTTTTTAAAAGTTTTGAAATCATCGTGAAAGGAAAATCCTGCGAACTTTATCTTTCCTTTTTCTTTGGCTTCATCCAGAAAATTCAGAACCTTTAGATTAGAAATCTTATCCCATCTTTCTTTGTTCAAAGAGTGTAAGAGATACATATCTATATATTCAGTATCAAGCTTTTTTAATTGTTCATCTAAATATTTTTCAAAATCTTCGTACTTATTTGCTAACCAGACTGGGTTTTTAGTGGCTAAGTAAACTTTTTCCCTGTAACCATCTTTTAAAGCTCTACCAACAAAGTATTCACTATTTCCTTGGTGGTAAGGATACGCAGTATCAACATAATTTAGGCCATTATCAATAGCGTATCTTAGCATTTTTGTGGCATTTTCTTCATCAATTTTAGAAGGATCGTCATTCAAAATAGGCAGTCTCATACATCCAAAACCCAATGCAGAAAGTTTTATATCGTACTTACCAAATTTTCTATATTTCAAAGAAACACCTCCAGTATATTATTATTATTATTATTTATCAACTTTGAAATTAATTTGATAGATAAACTTATTCTAACTTAATTATATCAAAAAAAAATTAATAAATTCTTTTTTCATAAAAGGTAGAAACAATAAATTTGATTATGTTATAATAAAATACAGTAGGAATAATTGAAAAAAATTTCATACTTGTATCCGAGGAGGTTTTTTAAATGTTGTCGCAAGATATACTCGACTTTTTTTCAAATACCGGTTTTATGAATATTTCATGGCCTCAGGTTTTTATGATAATTCTTGGATTGGTTATTATATATTTTGCAATATCAAAACACGCAGAACCTCTTCTTTTAATTCCTTTGGGTTTTGGTATGGTTATAGCTAACATTCCTCCGGAATTAACAGGTATTCTTATGCCTCCTCAGAATGGGCACGCAGGTGGATTGTTATGGTATATAAAATTGGGGTTGGATACAGAAATCTATCCTCCATTGATTTTTCTAGGTATTGGAGCATTAACTGATTTTTCTTATTTGATTGCAAACCCAAAATTGATACTTCTAGGTGGAGCTGCTCAGGTAGGGATATTTATTAGTTTTTTACTGGCAAGTTTTTTAGGTTTTGATCTTCATTCTGCTGCCGCAATAGGTATTATTGGAGGTGCAGATGGTCCAACTTCCATATACATAGCTTCTAAATTTTCTCCTGATTTAGTCCCTGTTATTGCGGTTGCGGCATATTCTTATATTTCTCTTATCCCCGTACTACAACCTTTGGTTTCAAAGTTATTAACCTCAAAACGGGAAAGAAAAATAAGGATGAGAAGGTTAAGAGAAGTTTCCAAAACAGAAAAAATAATTTTCCCTATTTTGACAACTGTCGTGGTTGCTTTAATTGTTCCTCAGACACTACCTTTAATAGGTATGCTCATGTTGGGTAACTTATTAAAAGAATCCGGGCTTACTGGTAGATTGGCTGAAGCAGCCTCTCGTTATATCCTAGACACAGTAACAATACTTTTAATGCTATCTGTAGGTGTTTCTGCCACGGCTGACATATTTTTATCTTTTGTAACCTTAAAAATCATGTTGTTAGGGGCAGTTGCTTTTATAATTGCAATGGCTAGTGGGATAGTATTCTCAAAATTGATGAATTTATTCTTGAAAGAAAAAATTAATCCATTAATTGGAGCTGCCGGTGTTTCAGCAGTTCCAAATTCTTCTCGCGTTGCTCAACATATTGCTCAGGAAGTTGATCCAGGCAATTTTATTTTAATGCATGCAATGGGGCCTAACGTAGCAGGAGTAATAGGCTCGGCAATTGCTGCTGGCTTATTTTTAAGTATACTATAATAAAATACTATAATAAATGAGGAGGCATAATCAAATGCAAACAATAAAAAAACAGTTTAAAGTGAATATAAATTATAATTATTGTAAAAAATGTGGTATCTGTTCTTGGATTTGCCCAGTAAATGCTATAATAGAAGAAGAATTCGGTAAACCCGTTGTTCCATTCCAAGAAAAATGTACGGGATGTTTGCAATGTGAACGAATGTGTCCTGATTTCGCTATTAGCATAAAACAATTAGATCAATAAAATGGACACTCTTTTTAAAAGAGGTGAATTTAATGGGAGAAATGCTTTTTTTACAGGGGAATGAGGCGGTTGGAATGGCAGCTATAAAAGCAGGATGCCGTTTTTTCGCTGGTTATCCTATAACCCCATCAACCGAAATCGCTGAATACATGTCTAGAGAATTGCCAAAGGTTGGAGGCACTTTTATACAGATGGAGGACGAGCTTGGAAGTGCAGCTGCAATAATAGGTGCTTCTCTTGCCGGTGTAAAATCTATGACCGCTACAAGTGGCCCCGGGTTTTCGCTCATGCAAGAGGCCTTAGGATATGCTATTATGACAGAAGTACCCTGTGTATTTGTTGATGTTATGAGAGGAGGTCCGAGCACAGGGCTTCCTACAAAACCCTCTCAAGGAGATATTATGCAAATAAGGTGGGGAACTCATGGAGATCACCAAATTATTGCAATATATCCTTCTACAGTGGAAGAAGTTTACACATATACTGTCACAGCGTTCAATTATGCAGAAAAATACAGAACGCCGGTTATTTTAGTTTTGGATGAAACTTTAGCTCACATGAGAGAAAACGTATATTTTGATTACGAGAAGGAGAATCCTCAAGTTGTAGAAAGACTAAAGGAGGTCGATTTAGGAGAGGAAGAATTATTTTTACCTTTTGACATAGATGAACAATTTGCTGTAAATCCATTAGTTGAAATGGGAAAAACAAGATTTCACGTTTCTGGCCTAGTTCATGATGAAAGTGGTTTTCCTATAAGGGATCCAAGCATGATATCAAAAGTAATTGAACACCTTGATTCAAAAATTAGATTATCTGCGGAAGAAATTTCTATCTATAACGAATATATGCTACAAGATGCCGATATAGTAGTAGTTGCATATGGTAGTGTAGCCCGAAGTGCTTTGAAGGCCGTTAAACAAGCTAGATCAGATAAAATTCCTGTAGGCTTCTTTAAACCTATCACTATTTGGCCTATGCCTACCTCGAGACTTAAATTAATATTTAAAAATGCTCAAAGTATAATTGTTCCAGAGATGAATGCAGGCCAGTACGCTAAAGAGATGTCACGGTTGAATAAATTGAACAAACATGTAGAATCTTTGACTAAAACTAATGGTGAGTTGATAACACCTGATGAAATATTAGAAGTGATTATGAAAATGTGGGTTCAAATTACGGAGATGTGAATAGAATGGAAGTAAAGTTCCCAAAAAAGTATCAAAAAAAAATTAATTCTGCTTATGTAAATCCAGGTATTGTTCTTTTACTCAAAAACTTTACAAAAGAAGTTCTTTTTGAGTTTGAGGTTACGATTAAAATTCATTTTGATCCACTTAAAGTTCCAGACAACTTGTATAAATTAATAAAGATTTTTAATTCATTTTCAATTTTCACAATTAAAAACATAGAAGAGACTAATTACATAGAAGAACAAAAAGTAAAAATAAGTAGTTCTCAAGGGGAGAACGGTGTTGAAATTACTTACGAAACACTTCAAAAAGAAGAAAGCATAGTGTTGTATGAGTTAATTAAAAATGCATCGCCATTACTGGGATCAATACTCACTGATATTCTTCTAAATTCCTCAAAAATAGCAAATGTGTTCATGGTTTCAAAAATCATATTAGAAAAAGGGTATGAGCCCGAAACGTCTATAGATGAAATGATATATATTACTATGACAGGAATAACAGGTGACTTTGCAGGAGGTTTTAATAGGGCCATCTTATTTGTGGAGGACAGTAATGATTTCAAGGTTCAAAGAGCTATAGGACCTGTAAATGAAATAGAAACCCAAAAAACTTATGAAAGGTTTGAGACAATTGAAAAAAACATAGAAGACTATTTGTCTCAATATAAAGTTGGGATGAGTTATTTTTCAAATTTAGAAGAAAAAATAAAAAATATTTCTATTAAAAAGGAATCGTTATTAAGTCAAGATCTTTTTAAGTACGCAATTGAGTTGAATAGAAGTATCAAAATACCAGTAAGTCAAGTTGATGAAAAGATCATAAATTTACTCGATTTAAAGGGAGAAGTAGCAATTTCACCAATAGAAATAGAAAACCATAAACTTGCTTTTTATCTTTGCGATAATAGATACAACGGGAAACCAATAACAGATGATCAACTTGAGATTTTGGATTACTATGCCAAAGAAAGTGGAATGATGTGGCAAAATAAAATATTTCAAAATATCTTAAAAAAAGATGCTCAAGTTGATACCCTCACAGAAATTGGAAACAGAAGAAGTTACGAAAATTATATTTCTAATATAAAATATCTAAAAAATCAGGAAATAGCTTTAGTAATGCTAGATTTAGACAATTTCAAAGATGTAAACGATACCTATGGCCATGAAGAAGGAGACAAACTTCTAAAAGGATTTGCCCAAATATGTGTTAATAATTTAAGAAAAGAAGATAGTATATTCAGATATGGGGGCGATGAATTCGTAATAATTTTTGAAGGTGCTAAGAAAGATGAGGTTTATTCTATTTTGGAAAGAATAAACCGTAAACTAAAACAAGAGATGAACGTTACTTTTTCTGCTGGTGTATCCTACGGTAACAGCCATGAAATAAATTCACTTTTCAAAATAGCCGACCAAAATTTGTACAAGGTAAAAGCAGAAGGGAAAAATAAGATTTTTGTCAGTTAAGATATCAGACCGACGCCCCGTATTTTAAAATCAAAATCTTATGTTTGAAAACTTTTTTCTATAGTATTCATTTATTCAGCCCAAGGCCACATCGAGAACAAGCATCAACAAAAAACCAAAGATCAGTGAGAAAGTAGCCGCTCTCTCGTATCCATGAGAATGAGTTTCTGGGATTATCTCATCGCTAATAACGTACAGCATAGCTCCTCCCGCAAACGAAAGGAAAAAAGGTAGGGCTGGTTCCATTAAAAGCACTAGAGATGCACCAAGTAAACCACCTATAGGTTCAACTAATCCTGTCAAAAAACTCCAAAAGAAACTTTGCTTTTTTGAATAATTAGCTTTAAGCAAAGAGAAAGCTGTAGCTGCTCCTTCTGGGATATTTTGCAATCCTATAGCTACTGCTACAGTGATGCCGTTAGCGATCATCCCACCACCAAAACTCACCCCCACAGCCATTCCTTCCGGAAAATTATGGAGTGCAATGGCGATAACCAACAACCAAATTTTTTTTAAACGCGCTAATTCAGGTCCTTCATGTCCTTTTAAGAAATGTTCATGAGGGGAATAAGTATCCATCAATTCAATAGCAAGTGCGCCGAGAAAGATCCCTAAAATAGTTATAAATATTCCACCCGTGTCTAATGATGGAATTATGAGAGAAAAAACAGTTGCTGCAAGCATAACTCCGGCAGCAAAGCCTAAAAACATATCTAAATTTTTTTCGCTTAACTCTTTTTTGAGAAACAAAACTGGAATTGCGCCCAATGTAGTTGCCAGACCTGCTAATAGACTTGCCAAAGTTCCAAATACCCATATTTGAGTGCCTGTTAATCCGTCCATCTTAGACCTCCTTGTAGGTTTTTTTATTTTATCTAAATTAGTGAAGAATTTTAAATTCAAAAACTTGTTAATATTTTTTAGAGACACACTTTTTTGTAACAGCAATGAATAATTGTAATATCTTTGTTTTGTGAAGATGTTACAACCAATATAACATTCACTGAGATTCTTGGTTGCCACTTCTTGTTATATCTGGTATAATTTAATGATCTTTCAGGGGGGTAGCAATCTGTAAAGGGTATTGAACGAAATTATCTAATATTTAAAATAAAAAACCAGTCGATTTATGCTATAATTAGAAATAATAGGAAAATTAAAGAACATTCAATAGGAGGAATCAAATGGCCAACGATAAAAAACAAAAAAGAGGTAATAGTTTTAACTTCATAATAATAACATTAATTTTCTTCGCTGGGTTAGCTATCTTTCAGTTTTTCATGTACAGAAATCTTCAGCCACAGTTTCAAGTTATATCAAGAGATATCGAATTTACTGTTTATGAAGATTTTTCCGTGGATTTTGCAACAGAAGTGGAAATACGAACAGAAAAGGAGAATGATTACGAAACCTTGATACAAGGATTTAACACCCCCAATGTGGAAAAACTTTCTCTTTTTCAACAATCTTTGGATAAATTAAAAGAACAAATCCCAAGGGATTTCGCGGTTTTATCCTATGAGTCAACCGTAAATTCAAATTTCCCCATGATTTATGTTTATGAAAACGTAAAGTTGGAAGGGTTTGTTTACGTAAACGATAAAGGAAACATTGAATTTTCTCTTCCTGGGCAACCTCTAAGTGCTCAAAATGAGCAAGTTACTGTGACCATCCATTATCCACATGATTGGAAAGTTTTAAGTGTGACTCCCACTCCTTCTTATATAGAGCAGAACGTTATAGGATATTCACATACTGGAGTGTTTGGTTATCCCACCCTAGAATTTAAATCTGAATAAACTATTGTAATGATGGGGGAATGGTAATGGTTATTTTATATTTATTAGTTTTTCTGTCTCTTACAATATCAATTGTAAATATTTTTCTTATGATCCGTTTAGGTCACTTTTTACAAGAAAACGACGCTACACAGAAAAACTATGAAAATTTAGAAGAAGATAAGAACCTTTTCTTAGCAAGATTTCAAAAGATAACTTCCACAAGATTAAGGGCCTTAGATAATAAAATAGAATTGGTTGACCAACTTATGAAAGATTTAGACGATGCTTATGCTAAAACTTTTTCATTGTTGACAGATTTAGAAAGGAAGTTAGATTCTCATAAATGGCAAGAATTTGAATCTAAAGTCCAACACACAAAAAGGGAAGAAGATGAAAAGGGCAATAACAATCAAAAAGAAACAATTGAAAAAGACGATAGGGTTAGGGTGTACGAGCTTTCAAGAAAACTAAATATGTCAAGTAAAGAGTTGATCGATTTTATTAACACAAATACCGATTTGGATGTTTCTAACCATTTAGTAAAGTTGACATCAGAAGAAGAAAAAATAATATTTGAAAAAATCAAAGAAGACCCGCCTGTATCGTCTAAGAAAGAAACCAATGTTTCAAATGTGAATGTAGATAAAGGTATGAGCACAGATTATAGTAACTACAAATACGACAAAACTAACAAAATTCTGGAGTTTTTCAAAAATGGTTACACTCCCCAAGAGATAGCTAAGGAATTGAAAATAGGTGTAGGAGAAATAATGCTCGTATTAAGTTTATTTAACGATAAGGAGAAATAAAGATGAACCTTTCCTTTTTAAAAGAGTCAGGCAAAATTTGAATTTTTCCTATCTCTGATAGGATTTCAGCGGTTTTTTTTACTGTAAATTCACTGGTCTCGAACAAAAGATATTTAGTTTTTAAAAGATGAGAATATTTAGATATCTTTTTAAAAAAGTTTTGACCATCGGCTCCCCCATCTAGGGAAATTCTTGGCTCGTAACTTAGTAAATGACTTTTTTCTATAAAAGAAGTTTCAACATATGGAGGATTGGAGATTATTAACTCTACTTCATGAATCTCTTTCAAAAAAGGATCTAAGCAATCACCAATTTTAAACTCAACATTGACGCCTAATTTCTTAGCGTTGTATTGGGCTATTTTTATTGCAGATTCTGAAATATCTGAAGCTTGAACTTTTGTTTTTGGTAGTTGCTTTTTTATTGATATTGCTATTACACCAGATCCTGTTCCCATATCAATTACATGTTTTATACCTTTATCATTTATAAGATTGATTGCTAATATAACTAAATCTTCAGTCTCTATCCTTGGTATTAGGACGTTTTCATCTACAAAAAAATCATTTCCTAGAAAAGATACCTTTTTGGTAATATATTCGATAGGATACCCCTCTTTAAGGTGTTTAACTAAAAAATCGAAAGTTCGCTGAGAAATTTCGACTTGCGATTCTTTCAAATAAAACGATATATCTTTGTCTTCAATTTTTGATAATATTTTTAATATACGAAAAGGGGAGATTTTAAACTCCCCCTGAATTTTACTCACTAACTCTGTTATCTTCATTATCTTACCTCAAATTCCTAAAAGATTTTTAACTTCGTCACTGGCCATTTGTGGATCCCAAGGGGGATCAAAGGTAAGTTCGATATTTACATCGTTTATGTGTTCTATTTCTTTTACCTTCTCTTTAGCATTTTCTATTATCAAACCTGCCAAAGGACACATTGGGGTGGTTAAAGTCATCAAAATGTGAACGTTATTATTTTCATCGATATCTATTTTGTATATCAAACCTAAGGAAACGATATCGAAGCCAATTTCCATATCATAAACTTCTTTCAAAGCATTCATGATTTTATCTTTTTCTATATCAGGCATGTGTAATCCTCCTTTAAAACATATCAGAATTGAGAATTATTGAAGATTCTTCTTGAAATTTTTGGAATTCAGTTGGTAAAACTTTATCAAAGTATTCTTGAGCTTTTTTGTCTTTTAAGGTAAAAATTATTTGATCCTTTGCTTCTTCAAAAGTTAACTGTTTTTCTGGGTACTTTCTCTCTATTTTTAAAAGGGCATAAGTATTGTTTTGTGCATCGTATAAGAGCGGGGTAGTAATAAATCCTGGAGGATTGCTTTTTACAGTTCGCACAATCGAATTTGAATCGTCTTTAAGGATTATTCTCATAGAGGTAGCCGAACCGGTTTGTTCGTATACTTCATCATATGTGTAATAACCTTCAATAATGCGATTGTATGTATAAGATGCATCTTCTGTGCTATTGAATATAATCAGCTTTATATCTGCTGAGGGCTCAGATTTATAGCTAGCTTTGTTATTTTGGTATTCTTCAGTCATTTCTACGTCGCTTACTTCTGTTTCTTGAATAATTTTCGTATAAAGTGCGGAGATAGAATTGTTATATAATGTTGAATAATACGCATCCTCTAAATAATTTGTTTTTGAGGTGTAACCTAATGCAAGCAAATAATTATCAATTTCTTCGTCGGGTATTCCAACATCTTTAAAGGTTTTAGAAAAGTTTTCTTCAATGTTACTCCATATATGCTCGCGTTGTAAATCTATGTTTTTTTGTTCGACGAATTGTATAAAAAGAACTTGATTGACGATCTTTAAAGCTTGATCCTGCAAGTAGGTGTTCATGAGATCAACACCTGTAGCTGTTTTAGTTAAGGCAGAATAAAACTCGGGATAAGAATTATAAATATCCGATAAAAGATATACTATCATAGATCTAGATACTAGGAGTTCTTCACTGAGTGTTTCATCGTTAACTTTTGCAAAAATTGCTTGTTCCAATGGTTGATAAATTATTTTTGGGTAAAGAACAGTAGAAATTAGAAATACAAAAAGTAACAAGAAGTTAGTCTTTTTCATCAATGTGTTTTCCTCCTCATAAAATTCCTTCTTCGATGAATCTCTTAATAGGATTGAACGTTTTTCTATGCTCTGATATTATACCATACTTTTTTATGCTTTCAATGTGTTTTCTGGTCGGATACCCTTTATGGCTTATAAAATCATAATTAGGATATATTTCATGTAAATGCTTCATATATAAGTCTCTTTCATATTTTGCTACGATAGATGCGGCACCTATCAAAGGAGATATTTGATCGCCTGTGACTATGCATTCGTAGTTATAATCAAGTTTAAAGAACTTTCCATCAACAATAACATAATAATCGTTCACATTTCTCCCCACCACTTTTTCCAACAATTTTATAATTGATACCTCGGTCGCCTTGAATATATTTATTTGATCTATTAAATCGGAAGTTGAAAAATTACTATAATATTGGAAATTTTTCGTTATTTGAAAGTATCTCTTCTCTCTTTCTTTTGGAGATAATAATTTCGAATCTCTTCCAATTTTTGCTAATAACTCACATTCTTTTTTTGATTCTATGACAACAGCACCAACAAAAACAGGCCCAGCTATTGGGCCCCTTCCAGCTTCGTCAATACCAATTATCTTTTTGTACTTTTTTAATAAAGTCATTTCAATATTTTCCAACATCTAACCACCTTTGCAAAATACCGTTCATTCTTTTTCGTAGGGAACTCCATCTGCAGCGGGTGCTCTTGTCCTTCCAACAAATCCGCCAACAACTATTAACGTCAAAACGAAAGGCAACAAATTTAGTAAAGCTTTGATTTCTGAGGGGAGAACCATCAAAGTTTGAAGTTGGATGTTCATAGCTTCTGCAGCACCGAAAAGCAACGCCGCCCACATGGTACCAATTGGATTCCAGTTTCCTAATATCATAGCTGCCAAGGCTATGAATCCTTTTCCAGCAGGCATCTGCTCTTGAAACTGCCCTATATCACCTAAGGCTAGATACATTCCTCCTAATGCAGCAAGTATCCCACTCATTAAAACTCCAAAGTATCTTATCGCTTTAACATTCACACCTAACGTATCTGCAGCTCTCGGATTTTCACCTACGGAACGCATTCTTAAACCTAAAGGAGTTTTGTAAAGTAAAAACCAAGAACCTATGATGACTACTATGGCAATGTAAAAGAAGGAACTAATTTCTCCGAAAATTTCCCCGATGAAAGGAATGTTTTGGACTGCTTCTATTTTTACCGTAGGGATTTTAGATACAAAATCTGTTTGCCCTTCTTGGCCAAAAATTGGTCTCATTAAAAAACCAGTGAATCCTTGGGCAATCAGAATCAAAGCTGTAGCAGAAACGATTTGGTTTGCTGACCATTCTATTGAAACATAGGCATGCAAAAATGACAAAATCAGACCTCCAAGCATACCTAAAAGCAGCCCAAGCCAAGGGTTCCCAGTAATAAAAGTAAAAGCAACCCCGATAAAAGCACCTAATTTCATAATACCTTCCAAGGCGATATTTGTTACCCCGGTTATTTCACTGTAAACTCCTCCAATTCCTGCAAAAATTAAAGGTAATGCAGAAAGAATCGTCAATTTATAAAATAAAGGTGAAGCAAAAGCAGTAAAAATAGCTTCAAACCAATTCATTCTTCTTCACCACCTTGAAGTAGTTTGGGTGATTTTTTCTTTCCAAGTTGAGAAGCTTTTATGATCCAAGTTCTTATGATCCTGTCTGCAGCAACAAAATATATTATTATACCTTGAATTACTACAATAATGTCATCTGGTACTCCTATAGTTTGCATTGCATTCGAACCAGATCTCAGCGAAGAGATTAGAAAAGCTGCAAAAATAATTCCTATAGGATTGTTTTGACCAATCAGAGCTATAGTTATTCCATCAAAACCTCTATCGCTTGTGAAGGCTCCAAAAATTCTATGATGAACAGACATAACTTCTAGAGCCCCAGCCAAGCCAGCCAAAGCTCCTGAAATAGCCATTGTAAGTACTATATTTTTGCTTATCGATATTCCTCCATATTCTGCGGCATATGGATTGAAACCAACGGCTTTAACTTCGTACCCTGTTGTTGTTTTCTCTAGTATAATATAAATAACAATAGCCGCAACGATTGCTAATAAAATACTAGAAGGAATGCTAGATGCTTGAACTGTTAATAAGGAAGGTAGTTGAGCGCTTTGTGAGATTTCAGGAGATTTTGGAACGCCTGCACCCACAGCAAAAGGACCGGCTACCAGATAGTTCGTAATATGATAGGCTATCCAGTTCAACATTATCGTACTTATAACTTCGTGTGCACCTGTTTTGGCTTTAAGCCAACCGGCTATAGATGCCCAAAAGGCTCCCCCAGCCATACCAGCAACAATAGTCAAAGGTATGGCAATAGCGGAAGGTACGTTGCCTAAGCTCAGTCCTACCGTTACGGCCATTATCCCTCCCATGGCCATTTGACCTTCCGCACCTATATTGAAAACTCCCGCTCTAAATCCGAATCCTACAGCTAAACCAGTGAGTAACAAACTGGTCATTTTTGTTATGTTGTCAGCCCAGGAAAGTCTGCTACCGACTGCGCCTCTAATCATAGCTCCATAGGCTTTTAGAGGGTTTTCACCTATGGCTAATATTATAACGGCTGCGATTAAAAGTGAAACCATAACAGCTAAAAAAGGTACTAGAAAAGATATCCATCTTGATTTCAGAAGTTTTGACGAAGAAGTCACTTTATTAGCGCCTCCTATTTATAGACTTTTTATTTCTCCAGCCTCTTCCATTAATTTTACTTCATCCAAACTCTTTCCTGCCATCATTAGACCGATTTCTTCTATCGAGAATTGACCATTTTCAAATTCACCCATGGATTCTCCTTCATACATAACCATTATTCTATCAGATAAAGACAAGATTTCTTCCAGTTCCATAGATATTAGCAAAATCGCCACACCTTCATTTCTCAAATGCATCAATTCTTTGTGAACGTATTCAATTGCTCCGACATCTAAACCTCTTGTAGGTTGAGAAACGACTATAAATGTAGGTGAAGTTCCTATTTCTCGGGCTATGATCACTTTTTGTTGGTTACCACCAGATAAGTTTCCGGTAAATAGGTCTATCTCAGGTGGCCTAACATCGAATGCTTTTATGAGTTCTTCAGAGAAATCTCTTATATCATCAAACTTTAGGAACCCTCTTTTTGAAAAATTTGGTTTCTCGTGAGATCCTAAAATTAAATTAAAATAATTTGGAAATTCATGAACCATACCTCTTTTTTGTCTGTCCTCAGGGATATGAGCTATACCTAGCTCTCTTAATTCTTTTACAGATAAATTTGTGACGTCTTTCCCTTGAAAATAGTACTTTCCACTTTCGATTTTTCTAAGACCAGTTAAAGCTTCCGCAAGTTCTGATTGCCCATTACCTGCTACTCCAGCTATTCCTAGAATCTCATTTTTTCTAACTTCAAAGGTAACACCTCTCACAGCATCTAATTTTCTATTGTCTTTTACCCACAGATTTTCAACTTTTACAAGTGCTTCGCCGTGTTCTATTTTAGGACGATCTATACTTAGAACTACTTCTCTTCCCACCATCATATTTGCTAATTCTTTTTCGTTTGTATTTGAAGTCTTTACACTTCCAGTAACCTTTCCAAGCCTCATAACGGTAATGTTGTCGCTTATCTCCAAAACTTCTTTCAATTTATGACTTATGAAAATAATAGTTTTACCATCTTGCTGTAGGCTTCTTAGTATTTCGAAAAGTTCTTGAGTTTCTTGAGGGGTTAAAACGGCTGTGGGTTCGTCGAGTATTAATATGTCCGCACCTCTATATAATGTTTTAATTATCTCCACTCTCTGCTGCATGCCTACAGGAATGTCTTCTATCTTTGCTTCTACATCAACTTTGAGTCCGTACTTTTCAGATAATTCTTTTACGTCCATTTTGGCTTTTTTAAAATTGAAAGTGATGCCCCTTTTAGGCTCCTTCCCTAATACAACATTTTCCGCAACGGTTAAATTTTCAACGAGCATAAAATGTTGATGAACCATCCCTATACCATTGGCTATTGCATCGGAAGGACCTTTGATATCAACTTGTTTCCCTTTTATGAAAATTTCACCACTTGTAGGTTGATATAAACCATAAAGTTGATTCATCAAAGTGGTTTTTCCTGCGCCATTTTCACCTATTAGTGCATGTATTTCTCCTTTTTTTACTTTAAATGTGACTTTATCATTTGCAACTACCCTGGGAAATACTTTGGTTATTTCTTTCATGTAAACAGCGTAATCATTTAATTTTTCTTGTATGTTATCTGTTTGCGGCATCTGTAACCTCCTTTCTGTTGAAAGACTTAAAGATTTAATAAACTTTATAAGAGAATAAATAGTCTACAAAACAGGCGGGATTTTATCCCGCCTGATATTGGAATAAATAAGATATGTTATATTAGAATGGGAAAACTATATTATCTGCATTAAAAGCACCTAGCTCAGTTTCGCTTTGAGGAATTTTGATTTTTCCTTCCTTAGCTGCCTTTTGTAAATAAGCTAATTCTGCTATAACTTCATTTGGTATCAGACCCTTGGTATATTTCATTGGAGATATCCCAACGCCGTCATCAACTATACCTAAATTGTTGTGTCCAGATTGAAAATATCTAGCAGACAATGCTGAATTTATACCTTCAAAAGTTGCTACATCGATCTTTTTTGTAATACTAAGTAATACGTAACCTGGTGCCATATAATCTTGATCAACATCGACTCCTATTGCAAAGTAACCTTTACCTTTTTCATAATATTTATCTATAACTTGTTGAAGAGGGGCATTTGCTGGCAAACCGTAGAAAGACATTCCAGTTTCTTTTGCGGCATCGATGACGCCATTTCCTGTTGCACCAGCAGCTGCGAAGACAATATCTGCACCGTTACCGTATTGAGAAAGGGTTAACTGTTTTCCCTTTGCTGGATCCTCGAAACTAGCAGCGTAACCAATTAAAACTTGAACATTTGTACCATGAATTTGATTGTAAGCTTTAACTCCCGCTCTGTAACCTATTTCGAATCTTTTGACTGGTGGTATTTCTATTCCACCTACGAAACCTACCTTACCTGTTTTGGTCATAGCCGCAGCTACGTATCCGCCTAAGAATGCTGCCTCATGTTCTTTGAAGGTGTAAAGGGCTAAATTGTTTGGAACCGTCTGTCCTGGAGATGGTGCTATGTCTATCCCAATGAAAAGTGTATCGGGATATTGCGCAGCGATATTGAATAAAGCGTCTGCCATCATAAATCCAACCCCGATTACAACATCTCCTCTTTGAGCTGCGTGGGTTAAATTTGGAAGGTAATCAGTTTGTTCCTTAGATATAATCAATTCTCCTTCAACATTGGGGAGTTGGTCCATAGCTATTTGAACGCCAGCCCACGTACCATCGTTAAAAGACTTATCTCCCAAACCACCGACATCCGTGACCATGACTACTTTTAGAGCAAAAGAACTTACAAACATTAAACTGATTAAACTAAGAACTAACAACTTTTTCATGTTTTCCTACCTCCTTTAGATATATTTATTTGTTCCTTTGATATTGTAAGTATCTCAAAAACAGTAGTAAAGGTAAAGTTAACAAAATTATTCCGAAAATATAGTTGATATTGTAATCAACTGTGTAAATAGTAGGATAGCCGGTTTGACTAAAAACTTTGAGTGGAGTTACTTTTATGAAGCTAAGAATGCTTACCAAATACATGGAGATCAAAGAAATGTATTTTGTAAATTTCTCTTCAAAAATCACAAAAATCGTTAAACTTAAGAAGAACAAGAGAAAGATTTTTGTACCATATATCGTGTTATAAGCTCTTAAATTAATTTTGTCAACCTTTTCAACGTTGAAAAAAGAATTTAGATTGGGTAATAATGGATCAATTAGATCTGTGGATCGCAGGAGTTGATTCGAAGCATCTATGAATTTTGATTCAAATTCTGTATCAGAAAATTTTAAAACATCATAGGCTTGAGCTTTTAAGGTATCTAACTCGTTATAGATATTTCTTTCTGATATTTTCGATGAATTGACAAAATCAGTAATTTCCTTTGAAAAATCAAGGGGGATACCTCGATAATTTTTGACTTTGTCAATTTTCAAACCATCTCTATTCGTTTGAACCATTGAGCCTTGTATTTGTGATAAAACTTGTGAGTTCAAAAGATCGCCTAAAAAAGATGAAAAAGTCGATCTATAAAAAGTATTAACTTTTGAATATTCGCTTCCTAAGTAGGAGTTCAAATTGGATATAGTTTTGTGTATAGGTGCATGAGGATAAACCACAACGTCGTTCAACAATTGGGTTTCGAAGGCTGAGTTATTGAATTGATTATTTTTTTCCATCAAAAGATCATAAGAATAATATGATGGAACGAACAGTGTAGTCAACACCAAAAAAAGGATGGAAAAGTTTATGACTCTTTCCGTCAGCTTAATTTTTTTCCCAAAACTTTTAAATAGTAAAACAGCTAAAAACAAAAACACGAAGGTCACTATATAACTTCCATAAAGAAAAGAAGATATTGTATCTGTTATTGGATTGTAGAATGCTAAAAGGTATACAAATTCGACTCCGAATACACTCAAAAATGTCACCCAAAGATACTTTCTAAAAAATAAGAATGTAATTAGGACCAACACAGCATAGATGATAATTCTTATAAAAGCAATGTTAACACCGTCTTTTCCTTCCTCAATAAACATCTGTGTAACTTGTTGTAGTTGATCTTTGGTTTCATTTATTAATGAATTGACATAATTGTAAGAGAGTTGATCTATTGCGATTTGGAGTGGTCTTCCTGTTATGCCTGATTGAACAAGTTGTTGAATACCTTGTTCCAAACTTTCCTTATTTTCTAATATTATCTCATTGTATTCAGGATTAGTTTCTCCTTCATATATGTAAAATCTAGTATCTAAAATTTCCGCATCAGACTCGAACCTTTCAATATTTATGAATGGAGCGTTTTCAACAATTCCTAAAGAATATATAATAACATTTCCAAAGTAAGTTAACGCATCATTTTCTAAAGATCTTGTATAATCTTGAATGGTTGCAAAGTAGGCGGGCATCGATCTTATCATTTCTTGTGTAATTTGTTTACCCGAAAGATCAGATTGAACGTACACTAAGAATCCGGCAAGAGCTAATTTTTCTTCGATTGTTGTGAATTGAGACTGAACATTGTCGTATATCTGAGATAGATAAGTCTGTACATTTGTAGGTCTATCAATGTATTCAGCGCTTCCTATCATCTGGGTTCTATAAAATCTATAAAATCCTAAATTGTTAAGTTCTTGAAAAAAAGAGGTAAATTCTTCATTTGAAAGATTTTCCCCTTCGTTGTAGGTTTGAATGAGAGTTTTGTAAACGTCTTTCACTGTTTCAACATCAATTCCTAAAGCTGTTAATGAAATAATGACAGTAATTAATAGAATGGTTAATTTCTTCATTTAAATCCTCCTATTGCTATAATGTATTGTATAAAACCAAACAAAGATTAATTTTATTATATCATTTTTTTATTAGCTGTTCAAGGAAGAAATTTTCCGATTATATGTAATTATCAATAATTAAATGCTATTAAAAGCGATTACCGGTAGTTAAGGGCTTTTTCAGTGAAAAGTTAAAATGATTAATTGTTGATTGAGAAAATTAGATGTGGTAAAATAATTCTATAAATAACTTATACGAGGAGAGATTAATATTTTAAAAAAATCCTATTTGTTAATTGTTTTTTCCATTCTTTTTATATCTCTATTATTTTCTGAATCCATTTTTTTAGAAGTCGATAATTTTAACATCGGAGAAAGGGCATTTCATATAGATTTAGGAAAAAATTATGCAATGATTGCGGATTATCAAGGCACTATCCATTTTATAGATATATTCACTTTAGAGAAAACTGAATTTGCACAGGCCGTCTTACCGATGGGCGGAGCATACGATGGCGAATTTTTTTATGTTATTGACAATTACAATAGGGAATTACTTAAAATTAAAAATAACAAAGCCCAACAAAAATTGGTTTTAGATTCTAAACCTGTTAATATAAAATTGATAAATGGAGAATTATACATATTAGGTACAAATCCTAACAAATTATACATAGTTGATAGCAATCTTTTTGTAAAAAAATCGATGAATATCGCTGTCCATAGCCCCTTGATAAGAAATATAGGTGAGCAAGTTTTTATTCCTTTGTTTGATAATTTTCAAAACAACGTATTTTTAACAGAGCTTCTTTTTTTGATCCCTAATAATGATACTTATATCGTAAATTATAATAATATCGAACATCCTATCGATATTGTAGGATACAAAGGCGTTATTTATATAGTTTCATACTACAATGGCAGTTTGTATAGGAATGATTTCAGAACGCAACCTAAAGTTGCTCAATTTGGTAGGTATACTACTAATATTGAACTGTACAAAGACAATATTGTAGGTAATTCCTTGATGGGTGGCGTTTATTACTACAATCTTGCCTCTGGAAAAAGCGATGTTATTTTAGAGAATGTACCAATTAGTGATATTTCAGTTTCCCCCAATGGTCAATATTTGTTCGCTATCTCTCATATAGAAAATAAGCTTTTTGTAATAGAGGATAAGAAGGTTTATCAAACAATTGATACCTACAATTATCCTATCGATGTTGAATCTCCAACAGACAATATAGTTTTGGTACTTTGTACGGATTCCTCGAGGTTGCAGGTTATAAGATACTTTGAATAAGTGTTTTTATATCAAAGACCGTTTTTTGTAATTTATCTTTGTATATGTCAGAAATTTCTTTGAAATCATAATTAGAAGAAACAGCATCATAATAGATAAAGGGTATTTCAGCTGTGTTTTTATAAAAAAAGTTGTAATCTCTCTTTATGTTTTTTAGTACTCTTTGATTCTTTAGGTTGTTAAAAGTTATTGTTTGCCCACCAAAAAAGATCCCAGCCAGAGCACTGTGTAAACGATCAGATATAATTATTTTAGACTCAGAAATTTCTTTGGTTATCTTATTTGGATCTTTAAAGGGGAATTCAGCCGTAACTTTAGTTTCTCTTCTAATGTTTTCAACTAATTCATAATTTTTTAAGGTATCTTGGGTTGCATTTATTACTAATGTAGAAAGTGCATAGTTTTCAAAGGTTGATAAAAATTCTGTTAAGTAACGCAAATCATGCTCTTCTTTTAAACAAATTGATATTTTATTTGTTTTTTTGTAAGTATAATTTAAAAAAGGATATGGTCCAACATCGACACCTAGAGAGATATTTTTATTGTACTTTGTTGCAAAGATATATGATGTTTCATCCCTCAAATTACCGTAAAGTTTTGGATAAGAAAGGATTTTCTTTAATTTTTGGAGGCTACGTTTTTCTTTGAAAGAGCCAAAACCTTGGGAAAGAAGCAATATGGTTTTATTGAACTTTTCACCTAGGCGCGCTATATAGTAATAATACATGAAACTTCTATAAGATGTTTCCGATTGAAAAAGGTTTCCTCCCCCAAAAATTATAACATCAGAGTCTTTGATAGTTTTCCGTACTTCGTAGAAATTGAATCTTGAAACCTTGATTATTTTAAATTTATATTTTTCATTGAATTCCAATTCGTTTTCAATGGGTAAGAATAAGATTCCATCAAATTTTATTTCATTTAATATTTGTAAGAAACTTTTTAATAACAAATCATCTCCATAGTTCCCGTATCCATAAAATCCGATTAAAAAAATTTTTTTCATCTCTTCTCCTCCAAATTGATTATTTAAAAGTCATTATTTAGGAAAACATTGCTCTAGAAAAGAAAAATAAAATAGATAAAGTAAAGGTAGGTGAAAATTATTGTTTGATAGTATTAATTTCGAGGTAATTCCAAATACTATGGATGCATTGTCCTTAAGACAAAACGTAATTGCTGAGAATATAGCAAATTATGAAACCCCTGGATACAAAAGAAAGTACGTTGATTTTGAAATCGAGTTACAAAAGGCGTTGAATGAAGATTCATCGCTGACTCTCAAAGTGAATAGAGACCAACACATAAATAATACCTTATCTTTAGAAAAAATTCAACCAAATATTAAAATAGATGATTCCAAATCGCTTAGAGATGATGGAAATAATGTCGATCCTGATATGGAATTGATCAGGATGATTCAAAATACCTTAAAATACAATACTTTATCTAGGTTAATGACCTATTCAATACAGAGGTATGAAACAGCTATTAGAGGTGGTAAATGATGGACGGATTATTTAAGGTTTTGGATATTGCTGCAAGCGGTATGACAGCAGAAAGGTTGAGGTTAGACGTTATTTCGCAGAATTTAGCTAATTCTGATACAACCAGGACAGAAGAAGGTGGCCCTTACAGAAGAAAAGTGGTAATCTTTCAAGAGGCACTCGATCAAAGCACAAATGGAAATAGAAATTTTGGTGGAGTAAAAGTTTCTTCTATAATAGAGGATCCATCCCCTTTTAGATTAGTATATGACCCCAATCATCCCGATGCGGATGATGAAGGGTACGTTAGTTATCCTAACGTTAATGTATTACGAGAAATGGTTGATTTGATGTCTGCTCAAAGAGCTTATGAGATGAACACAGCGGTTGTAAATTCAGCAAAAAGTATGTACAATTCAGCCCTTGGAATAGGCAGATAATTAAGGAGGTGAATGTTGATGACGGAAGGTATAAATAGAATAGGTGGGATTGATTCCAATAAATTATTACCAGAAAAGACAAAACCAAACGAAAAGAATTTAGACTTTTCTAAACTTTTAAAAGATGCGATTGAGGAAGTAAATTCTATCCAAAAGGATGCAGATAAAGTTGCAGCAGATTATGCCGCAGGCAATATAACGGATATACATCAAGTTATGATTGCTGCAGAAAAGGCTTCTCTATCGTTACAATTAACCACTGAAGTTACTAATAGAATTGTTGAAGCCTATAAAGAAATAATGAGAATGCAGATATAATTTTGTTTTTTCTTAATAGATATCAACAACTTGATTTTTTAAGTATTGGGTATTATTACCCAATTTTTTTGTATTATTTTATTAAAATTTAAAAAAAGTTGATAAAAGTTTGTTATAATTTAGACATATAGTGAGTGGTGATTATTATATAATCTGTATCATGAGAAGATTATCGAAATGAGATTTTGATTTTAAATGAGTTATAGGGCCAATTGTAGATATTCGCCAACAGATAGGTGCAATCCACCACTTCTAAAAAGGAGATATTTAAATTCATAATGTTTTTTCTCCGTGACCCCGTTCGGGGCGTTTCTTTACGAAATAATAAAAATGTAGTATCAAATACATTATACAGTGAGGAGGTAAATGATTGATATTGATGGTATTAAAACTTAGTTACAATGCTTGTTTTAGAATTTCTGAAGACAGTAAAACATTTTAGGCGAGGAGGTGTATTGGATGGAAGAAATAATCAAAAGTGCAGAAAAGTACATTGAGGAAAATCCTGAAGTGGATTTAGAAAAGTTGGAAGAATTCTTAAGAGGAATCTACGATGAAAAAGACGTTGATGAGTACTTTGCTCAGATCGGTGAAATTTTATCAGCGATGCAAAATTATTATGAAGATCCTTTAGATCTATTCATTAATAATAATAATAATAATAATAAAAAAGATAATAAATAAGGGGGAGGGCAAAGTTGACAAAAGAAGAAAGAAGTTGGATTTTGTACGATTGGGCGAATTCGGCGTATTCAGTTGCTATAACCACTGCACTATTACCAATATTCTTCAAAGATTATGCTGCCGCTCAGATGCCGGAGTATTTATCAACCGCTTATTGGGGTTATTCATCTACTATTGCTACTTTGATAGTGGCAATTTTGGCCCCCATTTTAGGAACAATAGCTGATTATAAGGATTATAAAAAAAGGTTCTTACTTTTCTTCCTTTTGATGGGTGTTGTGTTTACAGCTTCGTTGTCATTTATTCAAGAAGGACAATGGTTTTTTGCCTTATTGTTATATGTTTTATCCAGCATAGGATTCTCTGGAGCGAATGTATTCTATGATTCGTTTTTAACAGATGTAACTACAAAGGAACGTATGAATTGGGTATCTTCGAGTGGCTTTGGATGGGGTTATATTGGTAGTACTATTCCATTTTTAATTGGACTTATTTTTATCTTGAATCCTTCATTAATCAATCTTAATTCAACTATTTCTGCCACAAAACTGGCATTTGTTATCACTGCTGTGTGGTGGTTGGTTTTTTCGATACCGATTATGAAAAACGTGAAGCAAACATACTATGTAGAAAAAACGAAAACTCCAATTAAAGATTCTTTTAAAAGAATCACGCAATTTTTAAAGAATATGAAAGGGAACAAAAATGTTTTTCTCTTTTTATTGGCATATTTTTTCTATATAGATGGTGTTGATACAATAATAAGGATGTCTTCTTCCTATGGACTTGATGTCGGACTTAATGCTAACGATTTGCTAGTGGTTTTTTTGGTGGTACAAATAGTAGCTTTTCCATTTGCCTTGTTATATGGAAGGTTATCCAAGAGATTTTCTACAAAAAGTTTGATATATTTTGCAATTTTTGTCTATATTTTTATCACTGTTTTTGCTTTTTTGTTAGAAACCATTGTCCAATTTTGGATATTAGCTATGTTAGTAGCATCTTCTCAAGGTGGAATTCAAGCCCTTAGCAGGTCACTTTATGGTATGATGATACCAAAAGATCGATCTGCAGAATATTTTGGCTTCTACAATATATTTGGGAAGTTTTCAGCTATATTGGGACCTTTTTTAGTTGGGGTCTTTACACAAATTGGAAAGAGTTCAAGATGGGGAGTTGCGAGTTTGCTCTTTTTGTTTATTATTGGAGGAGTACTTTTCTTTTTTGTAAAAGAACCAGAAAAGGCCTAAAATTTTCAGCAAGAAAGGAGTGGTAAATATGGATAGTACCGGTAGTTTCATTGAATTTTCTGATCTGCCGCCATAATGATTGAAAGGAGGAGTAAAAGTGAAGGTTGAAGTAAAAGTCGATATAAAAAAATTGATAAACGAAAAGGAGTTTAAACTTCTAAAAGAGTTGTTAAAAGAACAAGAACCTGCAAGAATAGTAGAGATGATCGAAGAATTACCCCACGACGAAAAAATTGTTGTTTTCAGATTTTTACCTAAAGATACCGCTGCAGAAGTGTTTTCTCATTTAGAAAAAGATGATCAAATGGAATTACTCTCTCTTTTTAAAGAAGATAAGTTAAAAGAAATAATTGAAAATATGGAACCTGACGATAGAGCTGATCTTTTAGAAGAGCTTCCTGCGAACGTAGTAAAACGTTTGCTTGCTCATCTTTCTAATGAAGAGAGGCAAAATACACTTATTCTTCTGAATTATCCTGAATATTCAGCAGGAAGAATAATGAACCCAAATTTTTTGGATCTTAAAGAAAATATGACTGTAAAAGAGGCGCTTCAAAATATTAGGGATGAAGGAAATAAAAAAGAGACTATCTACACTTTGTTTGTGATAGATAACACTAGAAAATTGATGGGAACAGTAGAATTAAAAGATTTAATTTTTTCTGAAGAAGATGCACTTATAAAAGATATTATGAATAAAAATCCAATTTTTTCAACAGTTTACGACGATGAAGAAGAAGTTGCAAGGATCATGCAAGATTATGATCTTTTAGCTATTCCGGTTACAGATAGTGAAAAAAGACTGGTAGGAATAATAACCATTGACGATATCGTGGATGTTTTAGAAGAATCAGCCACAGAAGACATCCAAAAAATGGCCGCTGTAGGAGTAACAGAAACTTCTTATTTTCATACTTCTATCTGGGAGCTCATAAAAAGCAGGGTAATCTGGCTTGGTGCATTACTACTTTTTGAGAGCATTGCCGTTTTTGTAATTGAAGGCTTTTCAGATGTGTTACAGAAAATTACCGTATTAGCAGCATTTATGCCGACTATTAACGCGATAGGAGGAAATACTGGAAGTCAAATGTCCGCTATAGTAATTAGATCAATGGCAGTTGGGGATATTGAAGAGAATGATTTTAAAAAAGTTTTAGCTAGAGAGTTGTTTTCTAGTGTGATTTTAGGTATAATTTTAGCAATAATCATGTTTTTAAGATCAATTGTTAATACTCGAGAACCTTTAATTATGTTGAGTTTATCTTTATCTATAATTATAGTGGTAATTATTTCAAACCTTTTAGGAGCTATCTTACCTTTTTTTGCAAAAAAAATACATTTAGATCCTGCAATGATCTCTGGACCTTTTATTTCAACTTTGATGGATATATTAAGTATGTTTTTTTATTTTTCTATTTCTGCTTTACTTCTTAAAGATATATTGTGAATAACAAGTAAAAAATGATTTAAGACTTGTTGAAAGGAAACGGTAACAATGAATGATAAGGATATAAAAGCGCTTACCAAAAAAATTAACGAATTACCTACGCCTGATTTTATTGTACAAAGAATTATAGACCTAGCCAATGATCCCGAGGCGAATATAAATGATTTGCATAATATGATTGTTCAATCACCTGCTTTAACTGCAAAGATTTTAAGACTAGTTAATTCTGCCTATTATGCACTACCAAAGAGAGTAACAAAACTTTCACAAGCAATAAATTTACTTGGATTCAAAACGGTTAGAAATTTAGCTTTAAGTATTTTTACCGTTGAAAATTATTTTTCCGAAGATATACCTTTTTTCAATACACAGCATTTTTGGGTTCACTTGATCTCAACCGGCTTAGCTTCAGAACTTTTGGCAAGATATCTTAATTTCCCAGATAAGGAAGAAGTTTTTATGTGTGGCGTTTTACATGATCTTAGCAAGGTAGTGATGGCGCATATCATGCCTGATGTGTTTGAGATGATCATAAAAGTTGCCCAACACGAAAAAATTTCTTTTTTTCAGGCGGAAAATTTGTTATCAACTTATTCACATCAACAAATTGGGAGGAAGCTTTTTGAAAACTGGAATATGTCAGAGTTAGTAATAGAAACTGCTACATACCATGATAATCCCTTAGAATCCCAAGATGAAGAAGCCAAAAAAATATTATATATTGTAAATGTTGGGAATATAACAACAAATTTGTACTTTTATGGTTATTCAGGATCCTTTGATATTCCTGAAGTTGATTTGAAGGTTTGGAATTTTTTGGGATTAAATTATAATAAATATTCCAGTTATTTTGAAGAATTTAAGGATATAATTAAAAGGTCTCCTGAATTTACGAATATGAGAGAAATATTCGATGATTTGGAGGTGACATCTGATGGCTCAGTATAGAAGAGAAATGCTTGAGTCTGAAATGAAAAAATTAATTCTCCAAAGTTTTTCTCAATTGAAGGATCCTAGATTAAAAGACAAATTTATTGATATAAATATGGTACGTCTATCAAAAGATAAATCCTATTTAGATGTATATGTTTCATCACTTGATGAAGATGTTGATACTATTATCAATATTCTAAACAATGCAAGGGGAATGTTCAGAACTCTTATAGCTAAAAATATTAAAATGTTCAAAGCTCCTGAGATAAGATTCCATAAAGACAAAGGTATTGAAGCAAGTATAAGAATAAATAAATTACTAGAGAACATAGAGAAAAATGAGGGAGGTAAATGAAAAGTGGATTTTTAGTAATCAACAAACCAAAGGGGATTACTTCTCATGACGTAGTCTCAATAATCAGAAAAAAGTTTGGGATTAAGAAGGGTGGCCATGCTGGTACTCTCGATCCTTTTGCTACTGGGGTACTAGTTGTAGGAATAAATAAAGCTACAAGATTATTAGAATTTTTTCAAAACGAAAAAAAGACATATTATGTAAAAGCAGAATTGGGGATCATCACAGATACTTTTGATATAGAAGGAAAAATACAAGAAAGGAACGAAGTTACTCAGCAACAAATCTTGAATTTGAAAGACACATGTTTTTCTTTTGTGGGGGAATATTTACAGGTCCCGCCGGCGTATTCGGCTAAAAAATATAAAGGTAAAAAACTTTATGAATATGCGCGAGAAGGTAAAATAATCAATCTTCCTCCAAAAAAAGTAAATATATATCAGATTGCAAATTTCTCACAAGAAGGTCGAGAATTTAGTTTTTATGTAGAAGTAAGTTCTGGAACTTATATAAGATCCTTGATTATGGATATAGGATACGCTTTAGGATGTGGAGCAGTTACCAAGGAACTTTGTAGAATTAAAAGCGGTAAGTTTGAATTAAAAGATAGTATTCAATTAGAAGAAGTTTCGCTGGGAAAAATTTTAAAAATGGATGAGGCTTTAAACCTACCTTTCGTTAGGATTAATAACGGTCAACAAGTCATTAAAGGCCAGCAAATTTATAAGGATAATGTTATTGAATTTTCTGATTTCAACAAAAATGATTACATTAAAATATACGACGAAAAAGAATTTTTTTTGGGTATAGGCAAAGCTGAGAAAAAATCGACGTTTTTAAAAACTCTTCTTGAAGAAGAAGAAAGAAACGATAGAATAGTAAAAATATATAAAATTCTTTATGAGGTGACATGAAATTGTACGCGCTCACAATCGGAATATTTGATGGTGTACATAAAGGCCATCAGTTTATACTAAAAAATACTCTTCAACTTGCAAATAAGTTAAGGTTTGACCCGTTAGTTTTGATGTTTAGATATCCCCCTGAAAAGTATATAGGTGGTTTTGAAGGGCTTATTCTACCTACTTGGAGAAGAAAACAAATTTGTGAAGATATGGGATTTAAGGTCGAGGTAAAAGATCTTGAAGAAGTATGGGGATTACCTCATGAACAATATCTTGAGGAACTGATAAAAAATGATGTGAAAGCAATTGTTTGTGGTGAAGATTTCACGTTTGGGAAAAATGCTTTAGGGAATGTGGAATATTTACAAGCAGTTAGTCAAAGCAAAGGGTTAGTGGTCAAAGTATTGAAAGATTTGAAAACTAGTGGAAACAGGGTTAGTTCTTCAGCGATAAAAAGAGAGTTAAAATTAGGTGATATTAAGAGAGCAAATGAAATGCTTGGAAGGCCTTGGACTCTGGAAGGTACAGTTTATGAAGATAGGCATGTTGGGTTTAAGCTTGGATTTCCAACCGCAAATATCAACGTTTGGGAAAAAGAGAAAATCCTGTTGCCAAAATTTGGTGTTTACCTTGTGAAAGGATATGTAAAGGGACGATCAGGTTTTTTGTGGGGCCTAATGAATATCGGTCTAAGACCGACTTTTAAAGAATATAAAAAAACACCAAAGGTTGAGGTTTATTTTTTAGATTTTTTTGGTGATCTATATGGCGATTATATCGTTTTAGAAGTAATGGATTTTTTACGGGATGAAGTAAAATTTGAAAACGAAAGAGAATTAATAGCTGCTATGGAAAAAGACGAGGATCAAGCTAGAAAGATTATACAGAACCATTATATATAGATAAGGAGATGAACGGTTTTGTCTACTTGGGATTTAACATTTTTTTATTCTTCACCAGAAGATAAAAAAATTAAAGAAGATTTCGAAGATAGTTTGAAGGGAACCAAAAAGTTGCAGCAGCAGTACTATGACAAACTATCTGACCCTTCTTTGACTCCGACCGAACTAAAAAATTTCTTCGAAGAGTTTGAAAAAATTTTAAAAATGCATAATTTTGCTTATCAGTACTGTCACTTGCTTTATGATTCCAACACCCGTGATGAAACTGTTCAAAAACTCTATGCCACAGCTAAAGATTACGATTCAAAAATAGAAATGGAATCATCCTTTTGGAAGCCGAGGTTATTGAAGCAAAGTGAGGAAAAGTTAAGCGAATTAATGAGTGCCCAGGAACTGAAAGATTACACTCATTTGCTTCAACGGCTTAATAAATCAAAAAGGCATATATTGAGTGAAGATGGGGAAAAGGTATTAGCCGCTATGTACAACTCATCACGAGGAGGCTTTGAAGAGTTATATGGTCGGTTAACAAGTTCTTATACTTTCAAATTAGAGATCGATGGTGAAGTTAAAGAATTAACCGATCCACAAGTAAGAGCTTTAAGACGAAAACCTGATGTAAATTTGAGACGTCAAGCGATGAAAGAATTCTTTAAAAAGTATGACGAAGATAGTCTCATCTTCGAAAAAACATACAATTTTATCGTAAAAAATTACGACACAGAGGCTAATTTGAGAAACTATCGAAAACCGATTTCTATGAGGAACTTGAACAATGAAGTTGAAGATGAAATTGTGGAAACCGTTATAAAAGTCACGACTGAAAGAACCCCTATGGTTCAGCGATATTACGAATGGAAGGGTAAAAAGTTGGGAATAGAGCAAACCCTTGCTGATATCTATGCACCCTTAGCAAAAGTACAAAAAGAATATACTTTTGAAGAGGCACAGAAGATTGTTTTAGATTCATATTACGAGTTCGATGAAGAAATTGGAGAAATTGTTGAATCTTTCTTTAAAGAAAGGAGAATAGATTCAGAGATAAGAAAAGGTAAAAGAGGCGGAGCTTACACTTCTTACGCACTTCCTAATAGAAAACCTTTCATTTTGTTAAATTTTACTGGAACTCTTGCAGATGTGAGTACTTTAGCTCATGAACTTGGACATGGGATACATGGGACTTTAGCCTCTGAACAAAACATTTGGAATTATCACCCCCCTTTAACGATGGCCGAAGTTGCATCTGTGTTTGGTGAGATGTTGGTGATAGACAAAATACTACCTACCCTTTCTGAAGAGGAAAGAACGGCTTACCTTGCATCGAATGTTGAAGAAATGTTTTCGACAATGTTCAGGCAAAATATGATTGCTAGATTCGAAATATCATCTCACAATTTGATAGAACAAAATGGAAGCGCGAGTTGGAAAGAACTTGCAGAACTGTATAAGAAAGAATTAAAAATCATGTTTGGTGATTCAGTAATAATACCAGAGGAATATTACTATGAATGGGCAAGCATACCCCATATCTTTAGAACACCTTTTTACGTATATGCATACAATTTTGCTAATTTATTAGTTATAGGGTTGTACCAACAATACAAGGTTGAAGGAAAATCTTTCGTACCGAAATACAAAGAGTTGCTTAGAAGTGGAGCAAAAGATTCACCGAAAGAATTATTAAAAAAAATTGGGATTGATATTTCAAATAAAGATTTTTGGGAAAAAGGTTTCGAATTCATAGAAAGGGAATTTATCAGCAAATTAGATAGAAAAAACTAGCCACGTTCAAGCTTTTTTAATAATAGATTTAATCAAGGGAGAATTTATTTTGGTTCCTAAAATTATAATAACTACCCATAAAAATGCGGATTTTGACGGTTTTGCTGCATGTGTTGCGGCATCATTAATATATGAAAGTTCTATTATTGTGCTTGAAGGAGAACCTCAGCAAAATCTTAAGGAATTTTTGAATATATACGATATTCAATATGAAAAAGAAAATGATTTTATAAAAGAATATCAAGAAGAGATTAAAAACCACAAGTTCGAAAAAATTGTGATTGTGGATACTGCGGATATCAATAGAATTCCAGAATCTATAAAATCGCTCATTGAACAGGGAACTGAAGTTGACATATACGACCATCATCCTGAGTTAAAGGAGCAAAATATCAAAGGAAACAATTATTCTAAAGAAGTAGGAAGTGCAACAACACTAGTTGTTCAAAAATTATTAGAAAACCATGTAGTTCTTCCTGATACCTATGAAACTCTTTTTTTAATAGCAATCCATGAAGATACGGGAAATTTTGTTTATTCTACAACAACTCCAATGGATCATCAAATCTCTGCAGAGCTATTAAAAGGCGGTGCTAGGATAGAAGAGGTAGAAGAGTTTGTTTCGTTAGAAATGACCAAAGAGCAAAAAGAACTTTTTAACAAACTCTATAACAATGTACAAGAACTTACCTTGGAGGAAGTAACAATACATATCGCCTTTTCTCAAACAGACAAATTTATAGGTGGGTTAAACGTTATAACCCACAAATTGTTTGAAACTCTGACTCCTGATGTCTTGTTTGTTGTTGCAAAAATGTGCAAAACCATTTATATAGTTGCAAGATCAAGAATTGAAGATATAGATTTAAATAAAATTCTATCTTTATTTGGCGGCGGAGGCCATAAAAAAGCCGGCTCAGCCAAAACAAAAGGTCTTAGAGTACAAGAGGTTATTGATAAGATTAAAAAAGAGCTAAAGACTTCTTTCATAACAATTTTAAAAGCAAAGCATATTATGTCATCTCCCGTTAGAACCATATTATCATTTGAAACAGTTGAAAGGGCTCATGAATTGATGTTTCAAACAGGACATTCTGGCCTCCCTGTAATTTCTGACAATAAATTAGTGGGTATTGTAACTAAAAAAGATATAGAAAAGGCAATGAAACATGGTTTAAGAAATGCACCTGTTAAAGCGATAATGAGTACTAACTTAAAAGTTGTTGATGTAGAAACTTCGTTGACTCAAGTAAGAAGGATCATGGCAGAAGCAGACATCGGAAGGATTCCCGTTTTAAAAGACGGTATACTTGTTGGCATAATAACTAGGACAGACCTTTTGAGGGCAACTAACGGAGTTTTTAATTTTTCAATTAGCCCAATTTTGGAGGAAAAATATAAATCTCAAAATTTAAAAGAAGATATGGAAAAAATCTTACCCACATCTATTCTTAATCTTCTAAAACTTATTGGCCTATATGGGAATGAGTTAGGGATAAATGTATTTGTAGTAGGAGGATTTGTTAGGGATCTTTTGCTAGCAATTAGCTCTAAATCAAACGGTACAAAAAAGTCTATACCTTACGATATAGATGTGGTAGTGGAAGGGGATGGCTTGTTATTTGGTAAATATGTTGCTAAACAATTGAGGGCAAAATATATTGAACATCCTAAATTTCACACCTGCTCAATTTTTTATAGAAATGGGGAAAATAAGATAATAAGAATTGATATTGCAACTGCAAGAACAGAATATTACGAAGAAGCAGGAGAACTACCAAAGGTGGAGTTATCAACTATTAAAAAAGATTTGTATAGAAGGGATTTTTCCATAAACGCTATGGCCATAAAGCTTAATTCGGGTTCCTTTGGAATACTGATGGATTTTTTTAATTGTAGAAGTGATCTTGAAGAAGGCAGAATCAGGATACTTTATCCCCTCTCTTTTATCGAAGATCCTACTAGAATATTGAGAGCTATAAGGTTTGAACAAAGATTTGGTTTTGAAATTGAGCTTAACACCTTAACAAAACTGGAAGAAGCTGTAGAAAATGGATATTTGGAAAAAGTAACTGGAATGAGGATAAGAGAGGAATTAGAAAAAATTTTAGAAGAACCAGAACCTTTGAAAGCAATAAAAAGAATGGGTAAACTGAAAATAATTCTTCACTTGTTCGAAAAAACTTACTATTCTCCAACACTAGAAAAAGATTTAGAAAAACTTTTTGATGTTAGGCAATACTTTAAGGCTAACTTACCAATTTATCTTAATAAAGTCCGACTATTCCACTTAGTTTTATACGTTCTTCTGCAATACACTCCAGAAGAAACTCTCAAAAAAATTAGTGCAAGATATGGATTACCGAAAGATTTTATTAAGAATTTAATGCAAGTAAAAAAAGTATATAGTGAAATTTCTAAAGATTTAAATAACAAAGGAAAAATATCAAAATTGTCTTATTATTATGAAAAAACCAACGGTTTTCAAAATGAACAATTAATTTTTTTAGCCGTAAAACTTCCAGAAGAATTATTAGGAAAATACTATGAATATTTAAGAAAAATAGAGGAATTAAAACTATCCATCACAGGTAAAGATTTATTAAAGAAAGGATACGAAGGAGTTCAAATTAAAACAAAGTTAGAAGAAATTAAGAAAAAACTTTTGAATGGCGAAATACAACCTGGCGAAGAAAAAAATTTGATTTAAATTTGACAAGTCATTTTTTTTATGGTATAATCCCTAAAATTTTGCGTAAGGAGTTTTTTAAATTTATGACTAATTGTGAAAAAAATTTCATTTCTTATAATCAAATAAATTTAAATAACGATAGGAGGCGCCCATGTAGCCGGTGGATCATAAGCATCGGTAATGGGTGCTTATGAGGTTGGGAGATGGTTATTCTCCTAATTGAGTTTTAATCCATGCGGCTACATCTTTTAAGATGTAGCCGTTTTTTTTTAAAAGTTTATAAATACATTAAGTAAAAAATTAGAGGGAGGTTAATGTATGGAAAGTACTGAAATAATTCAAGAAGATATTGTTTTACCTTTGGGTTTCAAAGTCTGGGGGATTCACTGTGGAATCAAGAAGCTCAAAAAAGATTTAGGACTGATATACTCAGAAAAAAAGGCTAATGCCTCAGCCGTTTTTACCACGAATAAAGTTAAAGCGGCTCCAGTTATTTTGAGTATGAAGAACATTAAGGATAACGAAATACAGGCTGTCATTGTGAATAGTGGTAACGCCAACGCTTGCACTGGTGAAAAAGGATATTCAGATGCAATAAGTATGGCAGAAAAGACCGCTCAGATATTAAATTTACAATCAGAAGATGTATTTGTCAGTTCAACGGGAGTTATAGGGGTTCCATTACCAATTGAAAAAATTTTAAACGGCATAGAATCATTTTCAAAAAATACTGATTTATCAGCTGAAGATCTTTTAAGTTTTGCCGAATCAATAATGACTACAGATACCTTTCCAAAAATTAATTCTACTCAAGTAGTGATTGGAGGTAAAAAGATTACAATAACTGGGATTGCCAAAGGTTCAGGCATGATTCATCCCAACATGGCTACAATGCTATCTTTCATATTGACAGACGCAAACATTACTAAATCAGCTTTAAATAAAGCCCTAAAGCACTCTGTAGATGATTCTTTCAATATGATAACGGTTGATGGTGACACGAGTACCAACGATACGGTTCTTATTTTGGCTAATAAGCAAGCAAAGAACGAGGAAATTACTGAATTTTCTCACGATTACAAATTATTTCAGAAAGCACTTTATGAAGTAGTTGAAAATTTGGCAAAAAAAATTGTGATAGATGGAGAAGGGGCTACTAAATTTTTAGAGGTACAAGTAAAAAACTCAAAGACGAAAGAAGATGCTAAATTGATCTCTAGGTCCATAGCCAAGTCTAATCTAGTCAAAACAGCAATTCATGGAGAGGATGCTAATTGGGGAAGGGTGTTAGCGGCCGCTGGTTATTCAGGGGGAAACTTTGATCCCGATAAGGTAGATGTCTGGTTTCAAAGTTGCGTGGGAAAGATTCAACTTTGTCAAGATGGCCATTTTATTGAGTTTAACGAAATTAAAGCAAAAGAAATTTTAGGTGAGAAAGAATTGAAAATTATTTTAGATTTAAAAGATGGTGAAGAGTGTGCTACATCTTGGGGCTGTGATCTTACTTCCAAATATGTAGAAATAAATGGAGGGTACAGAACATGATAAAAGCTGAAAAGTTTTCCGATGAGATATCTAAAGCGGAAGTTTTGGTCGAAGCGTTACCTTACATAAAAAAATTTGCTGGAAGTATAGCTGTTATCAAGTTTGGTGGTAATGCCATGAAAGATCCACAAATTAAATCGATGATCGCAAAAGATATCGTACTTATGAAATATGTTGGGCTAAATCCTGTTGTCGTTCATGGTGGAGGGCCAGATATCAATAAAATGCTTGCGAGTTTGAATATAGAAACAAAATTTGTAAACGGATTAAGGGTAACTGATGAAAAAGTTATGGAAATAGTAGAGATGGTGTTGGTTGGTAAGGTAAATAAAGAGATTACATCGTTGATAAATAAAATAGGGGGAAATGCTGTTGGATTGAGTGGGAAAGATGCAAATTTATTGTTGGCAGAAAAAGATTTGTCCCAAGGGGATTTGGGTTATGTTGGTAAGTTAATAAATGTAAATAAGGAAGTAATCTTGAATTTAACTGAAAAAGATTATATCCCAGTAATCGCTCCTTGTGCCATTGGGAAAGATTGGAAAACTTATAACGTTAATGCCGATATAGCGGCAGGTAAGATCGCTTCCTCTTTGAAGGCGGATAAATTTGTTTTATTGACAGATGTAGAAGGTATTTTGAAAAACAAAGAAGATGAAGAAAGTGTGATTTCAAGATTGTCATACAGCGAAGCAAAGGATTTATTGAATTCTGAATTCATAACTGGTGGAATGATTCCCAAGTTAAAATGTTGCATCCAAGCGTTAGAAGATGGAGTTAAAAGGGCGCATATAATAGATGGAAGAATTTCCCATGCTTTACTTTTAGAAATATTCACAGACAAAGGTGTGGGAACTATGATAGCGAAGGAGGTTTACGATAATGACAATCTCTGAAGATACAAAGTATTTAATGAATACTTATTCAAGATTTCCTATAACTTTAGTTCGAGGGAAAGGTATAAAGGTTTGGGATGAAAACGGTAAAGAGTACCTAGATTTTGTAGCTGGGATCGCTGTTAATGCTTTGGGCCATTCTCACCCTGTAGTTGTAGAAGCTGTAAAATCTCAAGTTGACAAATTAGTTCATGTTTCTAACCTATATTGGAATATCAATCAAATACAGTTAGCCAAGATGATTTGCGAAAAATCGTTTGGGAAAAGTGTTTTCTTTTGTAACAGCGGAACTGAAGCGAACGAAGCTGCAATTAAGTTGGCAAGAAAATATGGAAATACTAAATACAATGGGCGAAGATACAAAATCATAACTGCAAAGAACTCATTTCATGGAAGAACCTACGGTGCATTGGCGGCAACAGCCCAGCCAAAATATCACAAGAACTTCGAGCCTCTTTTGGAAGGATTTGAAAGCGTAGAGTACAACGACATAAATTCATTAAAGTCGGCCATTGATGAAAATACATGTGCTGTAATGTTAGAAGTTATTCAAGGTGAAGGGGGAATAAACGAAGCAGAAGATAAATATCTTCAACAAGTTAGAAAACTTTGTGATGAGAACGAGCTTCTTTTGATTTTTGACGAAGTTCAAACAGGGATAGGAAGAACTGGAAAACTTTTTAGTTATGAACATTCTGGAGTGGTACCCGATGTTATGACTCTTGCCAAAGCCTTAGGTGGTGGTTTCCCCATCGGTGTGCTTGTTGTGAATGAAAAAGCTGACGTATTTACACCAGGGGATCATGGATCGACATTTGGTGGCAACCCGTTAGCCTGTGCAGTTGGCATAGCTGTTATGAAAAACGTTGCACAAGAATCTTTTCTGAATACTGTGAAGAAAAATGGTGAATTTTTCAAAAGTCAATTATTAGCAATGAAGGAAAGACATTCGATAATTGATAAGGTTAAGGGAAAAGGTTTGATGATTGGAGTCAAGTTAGACATAGAAGATGGCAGTGATATAGTAAAAAAAGCTATGGAAAAAGGACTTTTGATAAATCTTTTAAACCACAATGTCTTAAGATTCGTTCCTCCTCTTATAATCACAAAAGATGAGATAGCCAAGGGTATGAATATTCTCGAAGAAGTTTTTTTAGAAATGGGGTATTAAGATGAAAGGATTTATAAAGTTAAACGATTCTACCATTTTTGAAGGAGAAATTATAAGTAAAAAAGATTTTGGACAAGGCGAAGTTGTCTTTAACACGTCTATGACTGGATACGAGGAATCAATAACGGATCCTTCGTATGCAGGAGAAATACTGGTAGTGACCTATCCATTGATCGGAAATTATGGTGTAAATTTGGAGCATTTACAGTCAAAAAGACCCACCATCAAAGGTTTGATAGTTAAAGATTACTGTCAATTTCCCTCTCATCGCACATCTCAGTATTCACTTTTAGATTATTTAAACCAACATGAAGTGCCTGTTTTAAATAAAGTAGATACAAGGGCCCTTACGAAAAAGTTAAGGATAGAAGGTAGTATGAATGGTGTGATAACCACCGAGGAGAATTTTGAAGTTCCAACTTCCTATGAGAATTTACTTGATTGCGTTTCAACAAAGGAAATTTATAGAATTCAAGGGAACGGTCCAAAGATAGCCTTAATAGACTTGGGAGTTAAGAAAAATATAGTAAACCAGCTCAAATCTAAAGGATACGATCTTTACGTTTTTCCATATAACAGTACTAAAAGTGATGTAGATAAGATTCAACCAGATTTAGTATTATTCTCCAATGGTCCCGGTGATCCAAAAATGGCAAAAGAAGCAATACTTTTAGCTAAGGGGTTTATAGGTGAGAAACCACTTTTTGGGATTTGTTTGGGTCATCAAATAATATCTTTGGCGTTGGGTTTTAATACTGTAAAAATGAAATTTGGTCATAGAGGTACCAACCATCCTGTGAAGAATTTATTGAATAATAAATGTTATATCACTTCTCAAAACCACGGTTATATGGTTGAAAAAGAGTCAGTGAAAAACAAAGATCTAATAATCACCTACATCAATTTAAACGATCATAGTATCGAGGGAATTATGCACAAGAAGTATCCCATTTTTACCGTTCAATTTCATCCAGAAAGTGGGCCTGGGGTTCACGATACAACATTTATTTTTAAAAAAATCAAAGATTCAATCTATGGAAACTAAAAACATACTTCCGGGGAGGTCAACAATGCCAAAAAAACGCGAAATAAGAAGTGTTTTAGTTATAGGTTCTGGACCAATAATAATAGGTCAAGCTGCAGAATTCGATTATTCAGGAACCCAAGCTTGTAAATCTTTAAAAGAAGAAGGATGTAAAGTAATATTGGTAAACAACAATCCTGCAACTATTATGACTGATACAGAAATAGCAGATGTAGTTTATATGGAAAACCTCGAAATGGATACTTTAATTTCCATTATAGAGAAAGAAAAACCCGATGGGATTTTAGGAACACTGGGAGGCCAAACAGGCTTAAATCTAATTATCAGACTTAAAGATAGTGGAATTATCGATAAGTACGATATTCAAGAATTGGGAACGTCAGTTGAATCCATAAAAATAGCAGAAAGTAGAGAATTATTTAAAAGAAAAATGCAAGAAATTGAAGAACCTATCGCTGAAAGCCTCACTGTGTCAACAGTATCCGAAGCCCTAAATTTTGCTAACAAAGTTGGGTATCCCTTGATAATCAGGCCAGCATACACTTTAGGAGGAACAGGCGGTGGCTTTGCTTACACCGAACAAGAGTTAATAGAATTTGTGGAGAATGGACTGAAAAAGAGCATGATGAGAGAGGTTTTAATAGAAAGATCGTTATTGGGTTGGAAAGAGATCGAATATGAGTTGGTTAGAGATTCTTTTGATAATTGCATCACCGTATGTAATATGGAAAATTTTGACCCTGTTGGAATTCACACTGGGGATAGTATAGTTGTTGCCCCTTCTCAAACGTTGACAGATCAAGAACATCAAATGTTAAGGGATTCATCCCTTAAGATAGTAAAAGCTTTAAAGATTGAAGGTGCCTGCAATATTCAGTTTGCTCTTAATCCTTCTAACAAAGAATATCGAGTTATTGAAGTGAATCCTCGTTTGAGTAGATCCAGTGCTTTGGCATCCAAAGCAACGGGGTATCCTATCGCTAAAATTGCTACAAAAATTGCGTTAGGATTTTCTTTGGATGAGATAAAAAATCCAGTTACCGGAAAAACAACTGCCTTTTTTGAACCATCTTTAGATTATGTTGTAACAAAGATTCCACGATGGCCTTTTGATAAGTTTTATCAAGTTGATAAAAAAATAGGTACGCAAATGAAATCCACCGGGGAAACGATGGCACTTGGACGTACCTTTGAAAGTTCTTTATTAAAGGCAGTTCGCTCCCTTGATATGAAAATTAAAGGCTTGAGAATTAAAGAGGTGCAAAAAGAGAGTAATGAAGAATTAGTAGAACATTTACGCATCCCAAACGAAAAAAGATTATTTCATATTGCTGAAGCACTTAGAAGAGGTTATGAGGTTTTAGATATTCATAAATTAACTAATATAGATAACTGGTTTTTAGAAAAAATAAAGAACATCGTCGATTTCGAAAATATTATTAGTACCTCCCAATTAAATTATGACCTTTTACTTAAAGCAAAGGTTCTTGGCTTTTCAGATCAAGAAATATCTGAATTAAAAGGTATACAAGAAAATGAAGTGAGAGAATTGAGAAAATCCTACGGCATTATCCCATCATACAAGATGGTTGATACGTGTGCAGCGGAGTTTGATTCAGTAACACAATATCTCTACTCAACTTATGGTGAAGAGGACGAAATAGAGGTACACAACATCATAAAAAAAGTCATAGTTATAGGTGGAGGACCGATAAGAATTGGACAAGGGGTGGAGTTTGATTATTGTACAGTTAAAGCTCTATTGGCATTAAAAGAAAAAGGTATCAAATCAATCATCATAAACAATAATCCTGAAACCGTCAGTACAGATTTTGATACAGGTGATAGATTGTACTTCGAACCTCTTACTCAAGAAGATGTTTTGAATATCATAGAAAAAGAAGAACCAATGGGAACAATGATCATGTTTGGAGGGCAAACTGCTTTGAACCTAAGCGAAGAACTCGAAAGACAAGGGATCAGAATCTTGGGGACATCATATGAGGGTATTGATCTGTGTGAAGATAGAAAAAGATTTTCGATACTGTTGAAAAAGTTAGGGATCAACCAACCTCGTGGAGGGTACGCTACTTCATTTGATGAAGCTCGAGAAATTGCTAAACGTATAGGGTTTCCTCTTTTAGTTAGACCTTCATATGTAATAGGGGGACAATCTATAGAAAAGGTTAATTCCGTAGATGAATTATTTGAGTATTTATCACATGCTTTAGATTTATCACCACTTAGACCAGTGCTAATAGATGAATACATAGAAGGGATAGAAGTTGAAGTTGATGCTGTCTCTGATGCAGAAGACGTATTAATTCCTGGAATAATAGAACATATTGAAAAAGCTGGAATTCATTCAGGTGATAGTTTTGCTTTATTTCCTGCCAAAAGCTTGTCTGAATTAGAAGAGAAAGAAATTGTGAGATGCGTTGAAAAAATATCAAAAGCGGTGAACGTTAAAGGTTTAATAAACATTCAATTTATTGTTAAAGAGGGAAAAGTTTACGTTATTGAAGTTAATCCAAGGGCCTCTAGGACTGTCCCAATAATCAGTAAAGTAACAGGAATCCCTATGATAAAACTCGCGGTTGAAATTGCATTAGGTAATAACTTGAAAGAACTTGGCTATTATGAACCTTTTTATCCAAAAGTTCCATATACGGTGGTTAAAGCACCAATATTTTCCTTAGAGAAATTACCAGGTGTTGAAGTAGCATTAGGTGCTGAAATGAAATCCACAGGGGAAACGCTTGGCATCGATTTCGACTATCATAATGCGTTGTATAAGGCTTTTAAAAGCGCTCATTTGGATGTTCCTTCTACAGGTAAGGTACTGTTATCATTTCCCGAAAAAGTTGTGAGTTGGAGTAAAAGTTTTGTCAAATATCTTCAAAGCTGTGGATACGAATTGTGGGGAACTAGTGGGACAGCTGAAGCTTTCAAATTAATGGATATTAAAATAAAAGAGATAGATCATGAAAAATCATTAGAGTTAGTAAAAAAACGATATTTTTCAATGGTTATTAATTTACCTTCAAAAGGGAAGAACGTATCCAACTTTGGATTCAAGCTGAGAAGAACGTGCTTAGAAAATAGCATTCCGTTATTTACAGCATTGGAAACAGCTCACAAATCAATTGAAGCAACAAAGAATAGCAGAATGACGAAAAATAATGTACAGTCCTTGAACGAATATGTAGATTGTTATCATAATCTGCAAATATCAAAAAAGAGGTGAGTCATTTATGAAAACCGGGGAAAAGGTAGTGTTAGCATATTCAGGAGGGTTAGATACATCTGTAATCATACCATGGTTAAAAGAAAAGTATGATTGTGAAATTATTGCAGTATGTATTGATGTTGGTCAAGGAGAAGAAACTCATGCTATCAAGAAAAAAGCTATTTCGAGTGGTGCAAGTAAGGTTTATGTAGAAGATGTTGTGGAAGAATTTGTAACCGATTATATTTATCCAACCTTAAAAGCTGGAGCAATATATGAAGGTAAATACTTGTTAGGAACATCCTTTGCAAGACCTCTAATGGCAAAAAAATTGGTTGAGATTGCTCACCAAGAAGGTGCAAATGTTATTGCCCATGGTTGCACGGGTAAAGGTAACGATCAAGTAAGATTTGAGGTATCTATCAAAGCATTAGATCCTTCTATTAAAATTATTGCTCCTTGGAGAATATGGGAAATTAAGTCTAGGGAGGAAGAAATCACCTACGCCCTAAAAAAGGGAATTCCAATATCTATAACCAAAGAAAAAATATACAGTGTAGATAAAAATATATGGCATATAAGCCATGAAGGAGGAAATTTAGAGAATCCTTGGAACGAACCAAAACCTGAGTTATTCGATATGGTTACTCCACCTGAAAAAGCACCCGATGTTGCTGAATATGTAAGCATAGAATTTGAAAAAGGAATTCCGGTAAAGATAAATGGAGAGGAACTTTCTCCAGTAGAATTAATCAAGAAAGCCAATGAAATCGCATCGATATATGGTGTAGGGATTGCAGATATTGTAGAAAATCGATTAGTTGGAATGAAATCAAGAGGGGTATATGAAACTCCAGGAGGGACATTACTCTATACGGCACACAAGGAACTAGAAAGCTTGGTACTTGACAAGGAAACGTTAAGATTCAAAGATATAGTAGCTCAAAAGTACGCGGATCTTGTTTATAATGGATTGTGGTTCTCTCAGTTGAAAGAAAGTTTAGATGCTTTTGTTGATGAAACGCAGAAGGTTGTTACCGGTGTTGTGAAATTGAAACTTTACAAAGGGAACATTATAATTGCAGGATTAAGTTCACCATATTCCTTATACAACGAAGAGTTAGCTACATTTGGAGAAGATAAGATTTATGACCAAAAGGATGCAGAAGGTTTTATAAATTTGTTTGGTCTACCTTTGAAGATGAGAGCTTATCAGATGAAGCATTTTGTTGAAAATCAAAAATATAACAAAACGACTGTAGGAGGAGAACAATGAAATTGTGGGGTGGTCGGTTTAAAGAAAAAATTGCAGAAGATATGGAAATTTTTAATTCATCGATAAATGTCGATATCAGATTATTGCCCTACGATATAGAAGCTTCTTTAGCCCATGCGAAAGGGTTGAAAAAGGCAAAAATAATTACTGACGAAGAGTTTGAACAAATCGAAAGGGCGTTAAGAGAAATAAAAGAAGAAAAGTTTGAAGAGATTCCAATGGTAGAAGATGTGCACACATTGGTAGAGCAAATGTTAGTTGAAAAGATAGGAGACGTTGGTAAAAAAATTCACACAGCAAGAAGTAGGAACGACCAAATAGCAACAGATGAAAGATTGTACTTACGAGATGAAATATTAAAAATTATAGATTTACTAGAACAATTGAATTCTGTTTTATTAGAACTTTCCAAAAAATACAAAAACAAAGTTATGCCCGGTTACACACATTTGCAAAGAGCTCAACCTATCACATTTTCCCATCATTTATTATCATACGTAGAGATGTTTAGAAGAGATATAAATCGCTTGGAAGATTCTCTGAAAAGAGTGAATGTATTAATTTTAGGTTCAGGCGCTTTAGCAGGAACATCATACGATATAGATAGAATGTATGTGGCATCGCTGTTAGGATTTAAAGAAGTTTCGCTAAATAGTATGGATGGAGTAAGCGACAGGGATTTCATCATTGAATTTTTGTCCATAGCTTCTCTAATAATGATGCATTTAAGTAGATTTTCGGAGGAAATCGTAATTTGGTCTACACAAGAGTTTAATTTTGTGGAATTGAGTGATAAATATTCTACGGGAAGTAGTATAATGCCACAAAAGAAAAATCCGGATTCTTCTGAATTAATAAGGGGTAAAACGGGTAGAGTATATGGAAATTTGTTTAGCCTTTTAACAACTATGAAAGGTTTGCCCCTAGCATATAACAAAGATATGCAAGAAGATAAAGAACCTATGTTTGATACTGTTGATACATTGAAAAGCTGTTTAAAGGTATTTATAGGTATGTTGGAAACCATGCGTGTGAATGAGAAAAAGATGGAAGAGGCGGTAAAATTTGGCTATTTAAATGCAACGGATCTAGCAGATTATCTGGTCAAAAAAGGAATCCCTTTTAGAACAGCTCATGATATAGTTGGAAAATTAGTTGTATATGCTATAACAAAAAATGTCCCTTTAGAAGAGCTGAATATAGCAGAATTTAGAAACTTTTGTCAGTTTATAGATGAAGATGTCTATGAAGTTTTAGATGTAAAGAATATTCTAAAAAGCCGTAAAACAATTGGGGCAGCACGATGGGAGGCAGAAATATGAAGGTAGGTATACTTGGAGCAACGGGATACACCGGCATAGAATTAATTAGAATATTATCGAAACACGCTAACGCAAAGATAACTTATTTGTCTTCAAAACACTTTGAATCCCAATTAATTTCAGAAGTTTATCCAGGATTATCAGGATTTTGTGACAAGATATTAGAGGGGGATGATTTTAAAAAAGCTGTTGCTATTTGTGATGTAATATTTTCAACTTTACCTCACGAATTAACCTTTGAAGTAGGCAAAATGGTGATTGATGCGGGCAAGAAATTGATAGATCTGGGGCCTGCCTTTCGTTTTGATGACTTTAATTTCTTCAAAAAATGGTATGGTTCAAACGTTGAAATAGAATACGATAAATACCATAAAGTCTACGGATTAACTGAGTTATATAGAGAAAAGGTAAAAAACTCACAAATTGTTGGAAATCCTGGTTGTTATCCAACTAGTGTGATTTTAGCATTGGCCCCAGTTTTAAAAAATAGAGTTGTGGTTGATAAAAACATTATTATTGATAGTAAGTCAGGGGTATCAGGAGCTGGACATGAACCTAAATTTAGTAACTTATATTCAGAATGTAACGAAAATACAAAACCGTACAAAGTTGCCAAACATAGGCATATTCCAGAAATAGAGCAAGAACTATCAAAAATAATGGAGCAAGATGTGAAAGTTGTTTTTACCCCACATCTTGTTCCGATGACAAGAGGAATTTTAAGTACTATTTATTGTAATTTGGAATCAGATATAACATTGGAGGATGTGTATGATCTTTATCAAGAATTTTATAAAAATGATTATTTTATAAAAATTCTTAAACCCGGAAAGTATCCCTCTACTAAAAGTGTAGCTGGATCGAATTTTTGTCAAATAGGTTTTGAAATTGATGAGCGTACAAACACTTTAATAATTATCTCTGCCATAGATAACTTAATGAAAGGAGCCAGCGGTCAGGCGGTACAAAATATGAATTTAATGTTTGGGCTGCCTGAAAATAAGGGGCTTGATGTAATAAGAATTTTTCCATGAACTTGATATATCTTTAAATTTAATGTATAATTTAAAAAATTTAAAGACGCTATAGAAAGTTTCGAGTTACGAGACATTGAAAACTGAAAGGAGGGAGGGTACGGTTCTTCTAAATCTAATGGAAAGAAGAACGTACAAAAAACGTGAGTAACGTATATATAGTTGATACAACTTTAAGAGATGGTGAACAAACTGCCGGGGTAGTATTTGCCAATGAAGAAAAGGTCCAAATAGCAAAGATGTTAGCAGATTTAGGTGTCTATCAGATCGAAGCAGGGATTCCCACGATGGGTGGAGATGAAAAGGAAGCCATAAAGAAGATCTGCAAATTAGACTTAGGGGTTTCAATTATGGGCTGGAATAGAGCAGTTATTAAGGATATTGAAGAATCTATAGCTTGTGGAGTTGATGCGGTTGCTATTTCTATTTCCACTTCAGATATTCATATCAAACACAAATTAAAAAAAGATAGGGATTGGGTATTAAAAAGCATGGTTGATGCTACAAAATTTGCCAAAAAACACAATTTATACGTCTCTGTAAACGCTGAAGACGCTTCAAGAAGTAATATGGATTTTCTTATAAAGTTTGCCAAAGAGGCTAAAGAGGCAGGAGCAGACAGGTTAAGATACTGCGACACCGTTGGTATGATGGAACCATTTTCGATCTACGAACATATCAGAAGAATAATAGACGAAGTTGGTATAAATATTGAGATGCATACTCACAACGATTTTGGCTTAGCTACTGCAAATACATTGGCAGGTATAAGAGCGGGTGCTAAGTATGCTGGTGTTACGGTAAATGGGTTAGGAGAAAGGGCAGGGAATGCTGCTTTAGAAGAAGTGGTGATGGCTCTTAAATACATTTACAAAAATGATTTGGGAATAAAAACTCACTTACTAAAAGAAGTATGTGAATATGTTTCTAAGGCTTCAGGAAGGGTTCTTCCCTTATCAAAAACAATTGTAGGCCATAATGTTTTTGCTCACGAGTCTGGCATTCATACAGACGGTGTCCTTAAAGACTCAAAAACTTACGAATCTTTCACTCCAGAGGAGGTAGGATTACAAAGACAGATACTTATTGGAAAACATTCGGGGAGGAACGCTATTGTTGCAAAGTTCAGAGAATACGAAATAGATCTAACTCCAGAAGAAGCAGAAGAGATTTTAAAAAGGGTAAGATCCCTATCTGTTCAACTCAAAAGAAGCCTATTCGATAAAGAGTTAATCTATCTATACAACGAGATGAGGGAGGAAAAGATAAAGGATGTCAACTTACAAAACAATATCTGAAAAGATATTCAGTGATCATTTGGGAAGAGATGTTGAAGCTGGGGAAATAGTGATAGTTGATGTTGACTTTATGATGGGGCAAGACGGTACCACTCCATTGGCTATTAAAACTTTTGAAAATGTTGGAGCAAAAAAAGTTGCGAATCCTGAAAAAGTAGCCTTCATAATAGACCACAACGCACCTAGCCCAAGTGAAAAAGTCTCTGCTTTACATAAATTGATGAGAGATTTTAGTAACAACTATGGTACGAAGTTTTACGATATCGGCGAGGGTATATGCCATCAATTAATTCCCGAAAAAGGTCATGCTTTACCTGGACAAATTGTAATAGGCGCTGATTCTCATACCTGTACTTATGGAGCTATAAATTGTTTCTCTACTGGTGTTGGTTCCACAGATTTGGCTATAGCTATGGCAAGTGGTAAGTTATGGTTTAAGGTACCACAAAGTGTAAAAATTGTTTTAGAAGGTTCACTGTCAACAGGTGTTTATTCTAAAGATGTCGCGTTGTATATCGTAAAGAATCTAACCGCTAACGGAGCGACCTACAAGGCTGTGGAATTCGAGGGTCCAGTTATCGATAATTTATCAGTTGAGGCAAGATTTACTATTTCTAATATGTCTGTGGAAATGGGAGCCAAAGTTGGTTTGATGAAACTTGACGAAAAAGCTGAAAATTGGGTAAAAGAAAGAACTGATAAACCATTTAAAAGTTACGAACCAGATGAAGGTGCAAAGTATGAAAAAATATATAAATTTGATGTCAGTGATTTAGAACCTCAAATTGCTGAACCTCATGCCGTTGATAATGTTAGTCCAATTAGTGAAGTTGAAGGTGTTCCTATACATCAAGGTTTGTTAGGTACGTGTACTAACGGAAGAATTGAAGATCTAAGGATTGCTGCGAGCATATTAAAAGGCAAAAAAATCCATAATGGTGTTAGACTCATTGTGGCTCCCTCGTCTAAAGACACCTTATTAAAAGCTATGAATGAGGGAATAATTCAAACTTTAGTTCAAGCAGGAGCGACAGTGGTTGCCCCAGGCTGTGGACCTTGTGTTGGCACACACAACGGAGTACCTTCTGATGGAGAGAATGTAATTTCTACAGCAAATAGAAATTTCAAAGGAAGAATGGGAAACAACAAAGCTTTCATTTATTTGGGATCACCTGCTACAGTGGCAGCTTCTTGTATTGAGGGTAAAATAGCAGATCCGCGTAAATATTTGTGATAATTAATTTTTTGAACGGGAGGATAAATAATGGAAATAAAAGGTTATTCTCATAAATTTGGAGACGATGTAAACACCGACTACATTATCTCTGGAAAATACAAATTTAGTACCATCGATATGGACGAATTGTCCGTTCATTTGATGGAGGATCTGAGGCCAAATTTTTATAATGAAATCAAAAAGGGTGATTTCATAGTTGCAGGTGAAAATTTTGGTTGTGGTTCTTCTAGAGAACAAGCTCCTTTAGTTATAAAACATGCTGGTATCAGTGCGGTGATAGCGACTTCTTTTGCCCGTATATTTTACAGAAATTCTATAAATATTGGTTTACCTTTGGTTGAGGTCCCAACTGATAATATAGATGAGGGTGATTTATTGACAGTTGATCTGGAAAAAGGTATAGTCAAGAATCATACAAAAGATGAGGTTTTGAAGATTAAATCCCTTCCCAAAGTGATGTTAAAGATTTTACAAAGTGGGGGTTTGGTTAATTATTACAAAAAATACGGTACTTTAGAATTAATAGACTAGTAGGTGATTATATGTATACAGTTACTTTGATTCCCGGAGATGGAATAGGTCCAGAAATAATCTCTGTAGTTGTCGAGATTTTTGAACATATGAACGCTCCAATTAGCTGGGATTTAGTAGAGGCAGGAGAGAAGGTAATTGAGAAATATGGAACTCCTCTACCTGATTATGTGATAGATTCGATCAAGAAGAATAAAATAGCCTTGAAAGGTCCTATAACTACTCCTATAGGTAAAGGATTTAGAAGTGTGAACGTTACCCTCAGAGAAAAGTTAAATCTATATGCAAATTTAAGACCAATTAAAAGTTTAGAAGGCCTGATTACTAAATACGATAACGTCGATTTGGTTGTGGTGAGAGAAAATACCGAAGGTCTGTATAAAGGGATCGAGTACAAGATTGACGATACAGCTTGTACTGTTAGAGTCATAACAAAAAATGCAAGTGAAAAAATCGCATATTTTGCATTTAAATATGCAAAAGAAAACAAAAGAAAGAAAGTTACAGCTGTTCATAAGGCAAACATTCTAAAGATTACAGATGGCTTATTTTTGGAAGCTACTAGAAAAGTAGCAAAAGAATATTCTGAAATAGAGTACGAAGAAAAGATCATTGACAATATGTCTATGCAGTTGGTTTTGAATCCCGAAAAATATGATGTAATTGTTGCTCCCAATTTGTATGGAGACATCCTTTCCGATTTAGCAGCAGGTTTGATAGGAGGATTGGGCCTTGCTCCAGCTGCTAATATTGGCGAGGATGCTGCGATCTTTGAAGCGGTCCATGGAAGTGCCCCAGATATAGCCAATAAGGGTATAGCAAATCCCATCGCTATATTAAACTCCTCCATTATGTTGCTAAATTATTTGAAATTGAATGAATTAGCAGAAAAACTCCAAAATGCTATTTCTGCAACGATTAAAGATATAGATAGTTTAACACCGGATTTAGGGGGAAAAGGTAACATAGAGTCGATAAAAAATAAAATTATTTCATTTTTGGATTGAATAGTTGGTGATTTTTTTGAAAAATACATTCAATAAGATAGTCATAAAGGTTGGTAGTAGCTCTATAGCTGATGAGAACGGAATAAATGTTGGTAGGATGAATAAAATCGTCGAGCAAGTAGCTGTATTAAAGATCAAAAGGAGAAAAGATATTATCATCGTTTCATCGGGAGCTATAGCCGCAGGTAAAAGTGAATTAGGTTACCGTTACAAACCTTATTCTCTTTCTGAAAAGCAGGCTTGCGCAGCTGTTGGTCAAGGTGTGTTGATCTCCAAATATCGTGAACTTTTTGCAGTTAAAAAAATTAAAGTAGCTCAAATACTTTTAACTGCTGAAGATTTTTCTAATCGTCATCGTTATTTAAATGCATACAATACTATGACTGCACTTTTAGAAAATGATGTAATACCTATTGTAAATGAAAACGATACAGTAACGACAGATGAAATTAAATTCGGTGATAATGATGTTTTATCTGCTCAAGTTGCAAGTTTGTTGGAAGCAGACTTATCGATCATTCTCTCAGATATTCCCGGATTGTTGAAAGATTTGACTAACCCGAAATCATTGATAAATATTGTTGAAGAGGTTACCCCAGAGCTTGAAATTCTTGCCAACGGAAAGAGTGGTAAACTTGGTACTGGAGGAATGAGTTCAAAATTAAAAGCAGCTCAGATTTCCATTGCCTCAGGAATACCTTTAACAATTCTCCCTTCTTATGAAGATGGTATTATCACAAAAGCTGTTGATAATATTGAACATAGGCAGTTCAACATTGGTACAACTTTTTTACCTAAAGGTAAAAAGATGAGCAAAAGGAAAAGATGGATTCAGTTCAGCTTGAAGCCAAAAGGTGAGTTGATTGTTGATAATGGTGCACACGAGGCACTTTTAAAAGGTAAAAGTTTGTTAGCTGTAGGAATAATAAGTTTATCAGGCAATTTTTCCATCGGAGATCTAGTGGTAGTATCCAATAAAAAAGGAGAAAATATTGGAAAGGGCTTGGTAAACTATTCTTCTGAGGAATTGAAAGAAATAATCGGCAAAAAGTCTCATGAGATACTCTCATTCAAAGAAAACGTTGGTCCTGAAGAGGTGATACACAGGGATAACTTAGTTACAATGGAGGCAACGGAGGGATTTGAACCCTCGAATAGCGGTTTTGCAGACCGCCGCCTTTGACCCCTTGGCTACGTTGCCAAATTGGCGGGGACGACGGGACTCGAACCCGCGGCCACCGGTGTGACAGACCGGCATGATAACCAACTTCACCACGTCCCCTTCAACTTCAAATGTATTTTATCATATAATTCCAATTTTGTCTAGTTTATTCTTCACTTTCTTCATTATCAGTATTAACTTTTGCTTCTTTTTGTTCTTCGGTTAGGGTAACATTTTTGCCTTCGAACTCTTCTTTTGATATTTCAACTATTTGTACTTTCTCTTTGATGAATTGGGCCACTTTTTCTCTTAATTTGTTCCACAGGATTTCATTTGATAGTTCAGCATTTGAACTTATTATCTCCTGAGCGCGCGAGAAAGGTAAACCGTACATAGTTGAGAAGTTCTTGATCTCTTGTGACAATTCTTCGTTCCCCACTTTTATATCGTTTTCTAATGATAGTTTTTCGATGACGACCATCTCTTTTATCCAATTCAAAGCACTCTTTTTGATTTCCTCTCTCAATTTGGTTTCATCATTATCGAATTTTTTCAAGTTTTCTTCGTATTTATCCTTGTTTTTAAGATCGTTTATAGTCGAATCAATATAATAATTTAAACTCTCTTCAGAAATATCAATATCAACATAATTTGGTAACTCCGATAAGATATAGTTAATAACAAATTCATCCTGCCAATTTTTAATAGCTTGTTCTCCTTCTTTTTTCAACATCTCTTTCAGCTCATTCAATGTTTCTACTTCAATATTCAGCTCTTTTGCAAAATTATCGTTTAATTCGGGCAATCTTCTAGTATAAGCTTGCGTGATTCGGACTTTTTGAATAACTTTTTTACCTTGATCTTCTTTTTCTAATTCAAATTCGTCACCGGTTTTTTTCCCGATGATTTTTTTAACGAGTTCTCTTTCATCGTCTTCTCTTACTATTATTTCCTCTTCTTCATCAGATTTGATAATTTCATCGTTTTCATCTACTAAATCATAATTTATTCTTACATAATCTCCATATTGTATTGGTTCTTCTTTTGGATCTAATATTGCATTGCTCTCAAGTAAATCATTCAATCTTCTTTGTACAAAGTCCTCAACCACTTCTTTAGATTCAGGGACTTTAACCGTCATATTTTCAAATTCTGTTTTTATAATTTCAGGATAGGTGTGAAGCAAGACTTCAAATTCTGTGTGTTCCACATCTTGAGCTCTTGATTCAATAATAATTGGGAAGAGCAACTTTTCTTCTTCTCTGATTTTGTGATCCAGCTCATGTTCGGCTTCTTCTAACAACATATTATTGAAATCGGGACCTAAGCGCAACTTAATAACCTGTTTAGGAACTTTACCCTTTCTAAATCCTTCAAAGGTGTAATGCTGATTAATTTCTCGAACGAGTTGATCTTCTATTTTTTCAATTTCTTCTTTGGAAAATTTGAAAAGGTATTTCTTAACATTTTTGTCTTGGCTAAGTAAAGTTTTTTCCATGATCCTTCCTCCTAATTTTGAGAAGTTTTCATCGAAGTTCAAAGTATTATACAATGAAAGATAAGGAATTTGGTTAATTAAACGTCAATTTTTGTTTTTATAGTGTAAACATTTTTCTTATCTCAGCCTTTTATTTGTATAATATTTTTATGGAAATTCTAATTTATTTGTGATACAATATTTCGACTCGAAATAGTAGTTAGAGGTGAAAGTATTGGTTGGACAGTTCCTTTTAAAAGATATCCCAATGATTTATGGAAGCCAAGAGGATATTTATTCCTATATTGAAGACCAAATCGAAAAAGAGAAACTTTGGATAGTTACTTTAAATGCGTTGATGTATATGGAATATTTGAAGGGTAACGATTATTCTAAAGTCATTAGCAAAGCGTCTTTTTCCATTCCTGATGGAGTGGGGATTGTTAAATTACTCAAAAAGAAAGGTATTGAGACGGAAAGATGCCCTGGTATAGATACAATGAAGTATTTGTTAGAAGTTTCTCAAATGAGTAATTATAAAATATTTCTACTTGGATCAGAAGAAGACGTGGTTAAACTAGCAGCGCAAGCAATTGAGAAAATGTTCCGTGTAAATATTGTTGGATTTCATGATGGGTATTTTGATATAAATGCTGAAAGAGAAGTAGTTCAAAAAATTAATGATAGCAAAGCAGATCTCCTTTTTGTAGGAATGGGAATTCCAAAACAGGAATCTTTTATTTTCAGAAACTATGAAGCGTTACAAGCAAAGCTTATGATGGGAGTTGGTGGCAGCTTTGATGTTTTCGCTGGAGTAACAAAAAGGGCTCCTCTTTTCTTTCAAAAACTTGGATTAGAATGGTTGTACAGAATGTTTGAAGAGCCCCATCGATTCAAAAAATTACCTGATCTATTTAAATTTTATGTGAATTTATATAGAAATAAAGATTAATTATATAAATTCCACATTTAGATGTGAAATCTCTGAAGAAATATTCAGATAACAGGTGTAAGATGCTTCTGAGAAATTATCAGAAACATAAGTTCCATCTTCTCTTTGGTACATTCGTCCGAAATTTTTGAAGTTCAAATCTCCGATATGGTTCAATACTAAAGCTACATCTTGAGGCAATTTTATATTTATCGATGAAACTTCAGAGTCCACGTCAACTGAGGTATTATCTTTTTGAGAAGGGATCAAAGTAATTTTAGATGCAGTTGATTTGATTCTTACTTCTCGTGTTTTAATCTGTCTTAAATCAAAAAAAGCGGTACTAACATTCAATTCTGCACGATAATTGTAATAAATATTCTCGTTTAAATATACAGTTATTTTTGCTCGTTCGGGTACTTTTACATTGGATATTTTCAGCTTGTTGAAAATATCAACTTTAGAAGTGTCATGTTCTTGCCTAAAAGAATATATATCGTTATCAATCACAGCTTTGACTTTTACAGGTGTATCTATCTTAGAAGAGTCAATATTTAGAGAGCTCCAGTCTACGTCTGTTGACAAGTCAAGTATATTTCCTGTAAATTTAGGTGGAAGATTTTCTGATATTATTGATTTGTTAATCTTTAAGTGAGGCTTTCTTATATGGAATAGTCCTTTAAATCCAACAGCAATAATATACGATGCGATCATCAATAGAACCAGTTCCCAAAAATTTAGTGAGGTGGGGAACAACTGAAATGTGTCAAGCAACAGTATTATTCCAAATATTAGACTTCCTAAAGTTCCTACATTTCTTTTTCTGAAAAAAGTTAGTCCGGATCCTAGAAAAATAACTGTAAAAAAGAATTCTATCAAGTTGAAACTTACTAAGAATTCGTTGAAAATAACTGATAAAAAGATTAAAATACCTAACGCGATTAATATTATTCTTCCTTCCATTATTATTCCCCCCTATCTTTCAAAAATTTATCTGCTAGTTCTTCAGAGTATCCCAACTCTTTTAAAAGTTCTATGGCAAAAGATCGAGAAATTTTTTTCTCTTTTAATAAAGACAAAATCTTTTTTTCTTCAATGGTTAGGAATTCATCACCTTTTGAAAAATCCTCACTTTTTTCTTTTCCCATTTCTTCTATGACTTCCCCATGAGGTGCTACTCCTCTAATACGAATATCTCCACTCATTACATTAATTTTTAAAACTCTTTTTTTGGGAAGAGTAGAAGAATCACTACGTTGAACTAAATCAACGTTTGATTTAATCGATGATGAAAACCTGTGTATTGGAGCTTCTAAATAAATTTTTTCTTTTCCTTGAACTATTAGATCTATATCTCCAGAAGCGGTGTTTACCGTACAATAAAAATTCTTATCTAGAGAATCTACAGAGATATCACCGCTCGCTGATTTAAAGTTTGCTGCTTTCACGATACAATTTTTTATTGAGACATCACCGGAAGCCATAATTAACTTAAGATTTTCTATTTTAGAGTTTTCAACTAAAACATCGCCACTAGCCATACTAAAATCACCATTCAGTATATTCACATTGTGAATTTCAAAATCTCCCGAAGCTCCTTTTAAAATCAATTCTTCCAACTCACTGTTATTTAAGTCGATACTCACATCCCCAGACCCGGTATCCACCCGTAAAGATTTCAAAGTTTTAGTTTGATTAGATCCTCTAATATATGCATCTCCTGATCGAGTTTTGATCGTAAAATTGTATAAGTTGGTAGAATCCAAGTCTGTTTCTATATCAGCTGAGGATAAGTCTAACGTTATATCGTTAACTTGATCTCCTATGGACAAATTAATCGGTACTTCATGGAACATTTTAGAGAAAGAAAAGAATTTTGATAAGAAGTCACCTTTTTCATAATCTATGTCGATTGATATGCTTGTACTATCTAATCCCCAGCTAGTTTCTACGTTGATTTCTTGATCTCGGTATTCGAGATATGTTGTTTCACCGTGGCAAATTTTTATTCTTCCGTGAAAGTTTCGCGCCTTTATTTTAATCACTTTTACATCATTCAAATCAATCCTTTGCATTCAAAATCACTCCTTTTTATTTTTTGTACTTTTTTAATAATTCTTTAGCTTCTTCAGGGGTAATTTCTCCTTTTTCAATTTTTTCAAGAATTTCAAGGGTTTTTTCTCTACTTTCAATGTTTTCAGACTCGTACCCCATTGCTGTGGCAACTTCTTCTAATCTTGCTTTTGCAGTAGGATAAGAGATACCAAGCTCTTTTTGTAATTCCGATAAATTTCCTCTAACCTTGATAAAAATCTTCAAAAAATTTAATTGTTGGTTTGTTAATTGAGCAAATTCTTCTAATTCGAAGTTACCAGATATTTCAGTTCCACACTCTTCACAGCGATATTTTACGATATTTAACTTACCCCCGCAAACAGGGCACTTGGATAAGCGGTATTTAGGCATATTAGGACCTCCTATTAGTATTTTTTATGTTGTTATGATATTTTTAAAGACTGTCTGGTTATTTTGAAAAAATTATAACATAAAACTTTAAAATTGTCAACTATAAATACAAAAATCTTTATTTTCCAAATAAAAAAATTAAATTTATAGTTTTCAAATATAAATTTTAAAAAAGGGCTAGGTATTTGGTATAATCGATGATATAATATTCATTGGAATTGAGGAAAAATTACACTTTGAGGAGGTCCAACCTTGGCAATAGACTCACCTAGTTGGTTAAAAAGTTCTGTAATTTATGAAGTTTTTGTTAGAAATTATGGGAATGCTGGAACTTTTAATGATATATACAACGATATTGAACGTATTAAGGCTTTGGGAGCGGACATACTGTGGTTTATGCCTTTTTATCCTATTGGAAAGGTTGGTAGAAAAGGTACCCATGGAAGTCCATATTCTATAAAAGATTACGAAGAAATATCCAAAGAATATGGGAATAGGCAGGACTTTAAAAGATTGATAGACAAGGCACATGACAATGGAATAAAAATAATGATCGATATCGTATTCAATCATACCTCTATGGATTCGAAGTTAGTTGAAACACATCCTGAATGGTTCATGAAAGATGAAAACGGAAAATTAACAAGAAAAGTTGAGGACTGGATTGATGTTTACGATTTGGATTATCAAAATAAGGATTTATGGGATTATCTAATAAAAGTTTTGGATAGCTGGGTTGATCTTGGTGTAGATGCTTTTAGATGTGATGTTGCCCCGCTTGTACCTTTAGAGTTTTGGAAAAAAGCTAGAGAACAATTGAATCAAAGAAAGGAACTTATTTGGGTGGCTGAAACACTTGACCCAAAATTTATTCGCGATCTTAGAAGCAAACAATACAATGTTCATTCAGATTCAGAGGTATACCAAGCCTTTGACCTTACATATGATTACGATGGCTTTTACTATTTAAGAAGTTATTTTTCTGGGGAGAAAGATTTAAATTGTTATTTCGATCATGTTTTTTTGCAGGAAACAATATTTCCAAAAAATTCTATTAAAATGCGTTTTTTAGAAAATCATGATAATCCTAGAATTGCTTCTGTTTTAAAGGGAAAAGATAAGATCAAAAATTGGACTGTTTTATATAATTTTTTGCCAGGAGCTTCTTTAGTATATGCTGGTCAAGAATTAATGATGGAGAATCTACCTAACCTTTTCGAAAAGGATTCGATCAAATGGAACAAAGGGGACTATGAATTTTTAAGCTTTTTCAAAAAGATTGTTAACTTGGCCAAAGAGATCAAATCAACCTGCGAACGATTTTCTATTCGGGAGTTATCTAAGGGTATAATAATGATAAAATGGAGTGGGGATCAGGATGAATACATTACCATATTGAATTTGGAAGATAGATATGGAAAAGTACCAGTAGATTTTACTTTGTATGGAACGGATTTAATAACTAACGAAATTGTTTCTATACAGTCCTACTTTGTAATCAGCAAATTACCAATTATTATTAAAACAAGGTGAAACATTGAATGATGCAAATTAACCTAGTTTGATGTAACGGAGGTATTTGAATGGGAATTTTTGAAAAGTTCAAAAATGGTTTGAGTAAAGCGAGAAATACCGTATTTAAAAATATCAAAACTATTTTTTCAGGTAAGGTTCTTGACAATGATGTATTAGAAGAATTGGAAGAAATTTTAATAATGTCTGATATGGGTGTTGAAGTTTCCAATAAAGTATTGGAAGAGTTAAAAAGTAAATATAAAACTGATAATTCCTACAATGATCCGCTTTTATTATTGAGAGATATTTTAGTGGAAAATTTACATAAAGACGAAGTGGTTAATGATTTTCAACAAAAACCCTATGTAATACTCGTTGTCGGAGTCAACGGTAGTGGTAAAACTACAACTACTGCGAAGTTATCTAAGATGTATTCTAACCAAGGGAAAGAAGTTGTTTTAGCTGCTGCAGATACATTTAGGGCAGCTGCAATTGAGCAACTCAAAGAATGGGGTAATAGGTTAAATACCACAGTGATAGCTCATCAAAAAGGTTCAGATGCCGCCGCAGTTGTGTACGATGCAATAACGCACGCAAAATCAAAAGGCAAAGATGTAGTGTTAATAGACACCGCAGGACGTTTACATACAAAAAGCAATTTAATGGATGAATTAAAAAAAATAAGGCGTGTAGTTGAAAGGGAAGTCCCCGGTGCTCCTCATGAAACACTGTTAGTTCTTGACGGAACTACTGGTCAAAATGGGATTTCTCAAGCAAAGGCTTTCAAAGAGGCTATAGATATAACGGGGATAGTTGTAACTAAATTGGATGGAACAGCCAAAGGGGGAATAGCTTTTGCTATAAACCATGAACTCAATATTCCAATAAAGTTGGTAGGATTTGGAGAGAAAGAAGACGATTTACAAATTTTTGATCCATTGTCCTACTGTGATGCATTACTAGGTGTTGATGAAGTAGAATGAAAGATTTTATTAGAGATTTTGCAGTGTGCCCAGTATGTCAAAAAGAGTTTTCTTTTGATAAAGTAGCTTCAACGTCTATAAAAATAAGTTCTTATGATTTGGATTTGAAACCTGAATATAGAGATATTAATGTATCTCTCTATTCTTTGATTACTTGTCCCAATTGCTATTTTACTTTTCTGGAAAAAGATAAAGATTATATATACGAATACTTAACTTCTCAAAACACAGAAAAAGTTAAGCTTTTTTTGAATAAGATAAATAAACTATCCCTTCCAGAAGTAGATAATTTTTCTTCAAAAACTCATGAATTTTATCAAGTTCAACTTATGCTTGCTGCTAATATTTACGCAATTTTGGGACTACTCAGTGAAGTAATAAAAATTTTGATAAAATTTGCTTGGTACTACCGTGAACAAAATGAAGAAGAAAAAGAGTTAGGAATACTTTACTATTGTGGAAAAATTATTGAAAAGAACTATCAAACATTTTCAGAAGAGGATTATATATTTTCTTTGTTTTATCTGGGGTATATAAACTATAGACTGAATAATAAGAAGGAAGCTGCGAATTTGTTTGATTATTTGTTGAAAAATTATAATAATCCTACAAATCCATACTTAAAGGCTGCAAAATTTCTAAGGGGTGAATTAAAATGAGAAAATTTATTTGGTTTTTTTTGGTTGGTCTAGTATTTTTTCTATCTGGGTGTACAGTATTTCAACCGACTTCTCAAGAACCGACTTTGCCAAACAAAGATTTGGAGTTAATTCAAAATCATTTGGATGCGTTGGATGAGCGTTTAACTCAAATGGAAGAAAAACTTAATAGTTTATCTGACGAAATTTATCAAATTTCAAAGAACAACAGTTATGCTTATGATATGGCAAAAAGTCTAAAGGATCAATACACCTATATTGATAGTAGGGTTGTAACATTGGAAAATTATTTGTATGAAGGGCGGAGTACTGAATCTATTGATAAACTGCTAGATTTAGATCAAAGGGTTCAAAGTTTAGAGAGCCAAATTAACAATGTTTCTCAAAAAAAGGTTGATAATTTTACAAATACTGATTTAGATAAAAAATTGTTGCAATTGGAAGTTCAGATTGCAGAATTACAAAATGTTGTGAACAATATTCCCAAGAATGATCAAAAAATTCTCCTGGATACTGTGAACTCACTAATGGAAAAGGTTAATAATTTGGAAAAAAGTTTTAAAAATTCCGAATTTTACTTTTTGGAAAACGGAAATATAAAAGAGCTTGTACAACAAGAGGTAGACAAACTGAATTTAGAAAAATATGTGGAAAACATAGTGGATTACAAAACTGAAGAGACCGTTTCTAAATTTTATTATAAAAATCAGACCGCAGATATTTTGAACGTTAAAACTTTAGAAAACCAGATTTCTTCTTTAAGCAAAGAAGTAGAAATTGTAAAATATGACCTTCAAAAGGTTATTACTCAACCACCAAATTCATTAACTGAGAAATATCTTGGTCAAATACAAAATATTGAAATTAAGATCGGTCAACTTTATAGATCGGTAGGAGAGGCAGAAGCTAGTTATTTGTTTGAAAATTCAAACGAAGTAAGGTATCTAGTTAAGCCTGGGGATACCCTTATAAGCATTTCAAATGCGTTTAACTTAGGAAATAAAGGCGTTCAGATTATTCTGCAAGCCAACAATTTGCAATCCACGAATATTAAAGTAGGGCAAGAATTAATCATACCCGTGAATAATATTGAAAAGTATATCAGGTGGCCCTTCCCTAAAACATCACTTTCAAATTATGAAAATATTGTTGTGAGGTTTGGAGAAAGAAGCGCAGGTGGAGTTTCTAGCGGGATAGGAGTTTTGGTTCAAACAGAGCAAGTTTATCCGGTTTTGCCTGGCAGAGTGATAGAGACTGGAAAATTACCAAATGCCAATTGGTATATAAAAATAGACCACGGAAATTCTATTGTTAGTGTAATAGGGAATTTAAAAACTCCATATGTTGATGAAGGCAGATGGGTGGATTCGAATACATCATTAGGAATAACTCAAGCAAGTAGTATTGTAATGGTTGAATTGTGGAAGAACGGAGAACCAAGAGATCCTTTGAAACTTTTTTATAATATGATTGGAGATTTTCAGGCAACCTACTACACAGAATGGGATGACAAACTTGTCTATTCTCCAACTTTTAGGTTAACAAGGTCTGGAGAAAAACCAACTCCATACAAAACAATAGCAGCAGATCCGAATGTTTTGCCTTTAGGAACGATAGTTTATATACCTGAATTGTCGGATCTTCCAAATAAAGGGTATTTTGAGGTTCAAGATACGGGTGCCAAAGTTTTGGGGAATAAGATTGATATTTACGTAAACGATGTTAGATTAGCTAATAATAGTTTACAGAATCTAACCGTTTACGTGGTCGGTAGAAAATCCAACGTATAAGATTGAACCTATAAAAAGTATACTTGATACTTTTTTATTTAGCGTTTATTAGTAAATGAAACGTTTATTTTAAAAGGAGGAATAATACATGTCACTTACAGTCAAAAGTAGTTATGCTTTAAAGGCTTTGTTTGAATTAGCTGTATTAGCCAAAGATGAAAGAAGAGAAAAAGTGTCTATCAGAGAATTATCTGAAAGGCAAAACATACCAAAAGATTTTCTTGAAAAAATATTTATTGAATTACGTGATGCAGGAATAGTTAAATCTATTAGAGGTAAATTTGGTGGATATGCTTTAGCTAAAAATCCAGAAGATTTACGTTTGAGTGAAATTATTCAAGTTTTAGATAAACCACTTCAATCCTTTGATTGTATTGTTGGAGAATGTTCCATGGAAATAGAGTGTGCTGTTGAATTTGTTTGGAAAAGGGTTAATAATTTTATCTTGTTGGAATTAAGTAAAATGACCTTGCAAGATATAATTGATTACGGAAGAAAAATAGCAAAGATCAAGAGGTCAGAAAATGAAGGAGGTAGATTAAAAAAAATAAATGTCCAATAAAAAGGTATTAATGCTTATGAGTGGTGGGGTAGATAGCTCTGTCGCTGCCTATCTTTTAAAAGAACAAAATTATCAAGTTATAGGACTTCATTTCAAAACGGTAAGCGATGTTATTTTTTCATTGATCCCTGAAAAAAAGAAGGTTTGTTGTAGTCCTTCAGATACACAAGATGCGTTAAAAATTGCAAATAAGTTAGATCTTGACGATTTTCAGATTGTTGATATAAAAAAGGAATTTAAAGACAAAATAATCAATTATTTTATCAATACCTACAAAGAAGGTGAAACACCCAATCCTTGCATGTTATGCAACAGATTTTTTAAGTTTGGAAAGGCTTTAGAGATTGCTAATACCTACGGCGCAGATTTGGTTTCCAGTGGTCACTATTTAATAAAAGAGTATTCTAAAAAATATTCTACTTATATTATTAAAAAAGGTGTTGATCAATACAAAGATCAGTCATATTTTCTATCTTATATAGACAAAAATACTCTTCCTTATTTGTACTTTCCCTTAGGGAATATGTATAAAGTTCAAATAAGAGATATAGCAAAAAAAATAGGATTAAGTGTGGCAAATAAGCCTGACAGTCAAGAGTTGTGTTTTATTCCTGATAACGATTATAGAAGATTTCTAAAACAACATGGGGTTAACCCAAAAGAAGGAAAAGTTTACGATCTAGAAGGAAACGAAATAGGCACACACACAGGATACATGAATTACACTATTGGGCAACGTTCCGGGATAAGCTACTATAAAAATGCAGATGTGAAATTACATGTTTATAAAATAATCCCCCAAAATAATATTCTCATCGTTGCTCCTACTGAAAAAATGTATTCTAATGAGCTTATTGTACAAGACGTTAACTTTTTTGTGGATTTCGATCAAGTAGAAGGCTTTTGTAGAGTTCGAAAGAAAAGTGAAGAAAAGCCGGCAGTTGTTAATAAGATTTCTGATAATACTTTAAAAGTGAGTTTTAAAGAACCTATATTTGCTGTTACACCTGGTCAATTTGCAACAATTTATGACGAAAGTGGAGTTGTTTTAGCTTCTGGCGTAATCAATTAATTAATATTTAAAGGAATGGGGGAATTTTGATAATGGGAATTAGGGACGCAGCCTATCCAGGTAGTTTCGATCCAATAACCTTTGGACATGTGAATGTTGTCAAAAGAGCAAGTGAAAGGTTTGACAATCTTTATGTTGTTGTGGTTAATAATCCAAACAAAAAGTATCTTTTTTCTCTCCAAGAAAGGATGGAAATGGTAAAAAAGGATTTAGATGGCATAAAAAATGTTGTTGTTGATTCTTATGACGGTTTGTTGGTCGATTATTTAAAGAAAAATAAGATATATAATCTAATAAGAGGTTTAAGGGCGGTCAGTGATTACGAATATGAACTACAAATGGCAAACGCAAATCATATGCTTTTTCCAGAGTTAGAGATTTTCTTTCTCATGGCTGATACAGAATTTTCTTACATTTCTTCATCTATGATCAAAGAAATCGCCTCTTACAATGGAAGCGTTAGCAAGTGGGTATCTAAGTTTGTTGAAGCAAAGTTACAAGAAAAACTATTAAAAAAATAGTAATAAAATAATAATTTTCTTGTTTTAATATTCAATTAGTTGTGTTAAAATACAATGGTTTTATCGACCATCATGGTTGGCAGAGGAACGGAGCGGGGCGAAGGGGCGCTAACACTAGGTTTTAGAGTTTTTAAAGTCAGAATTAAAAAGCATTAGGAGGTATTTTAAATGGACGTATCAATTGAAAAAATAAAGAATCTTAGGGCTTCAACAGGAGCAGGAATGTTGGATTGTAAAAATGCTTTAGAAGAAGCTAACGGGGATATAGATAAAGCCGTTGAAATCTTGAGAAAGAAAGGTGCTATAAAAGCTGCAAAAAAAGCTGGAAGAGTCACTAATGAAGGAATTGTATACTCTTATATTCATCATAATGAAAAAATTGGTGTCTTGCTATTGTTGGGATGTGAAACTGATTTTGTAGCTAGAACAGATGATTTCCATGACTTAGCTAAGAAGATTTCTCTGCAAATTGCTTCGATGAAACCAAAATGGATTTCAAGGGAAGAAGTTCCTCGAGAAATTATCGATAAAGAAAAAGAAATTTACATGGAAGAGTTAAAAGAGTCCAACAAACCGGAAAATATCAAGGAAAAAATTGTAGAAAACAAATTAGAAAAGTTCTACACTGAAAATTGTCTTCTTGATCAAGAATATGTTTTTGGTGAAGGGGAAAGTATAAAAGATATTATTAGTTCTATGATAGCTAAAGTAGGAGAAAATATTACAGTAGATAAATTTGCTAGATTCGCAATAGGTGAATAACAAAAAGGTGGAGGTTTCCACCTTTTTTGCTCTGTTTATGAATTAGATTTACTTTCTAGTGTAATTAAGATTTTATTTTTAAAGGGAAAATCTGTGAAACTCTTTTGTCTTAGCGAAGCATGTTTTTGGACAATTTCATCATTTTGGTGGTTAGCTGCGATCTGAATGGGCTCTAACAATAATTTTTTAGAATTTTTTAAAAGACATTAATCACATTTCAAAAAGGAGGGCCTATGTACAAAAGAGTATTACTAAAATTGAGCGGGGAATCTTTGAGTGGCGAAGGGGGAAAAGGGTTTTCTGAGAAAACGTTAACATATTTGGTGAATGAGGTCAAGAAAATTCATCAGTTAAATATTAAATTGGGGATCGTTGTCGGAGCTGGAAACATATTTAGAGGGAAAGAGCTGAAAGATTTCCGAATTCAAATGGCTGATCAATTAGGAATGCTGGGCACCGTCATAAATTCACTGTATCTTAAAAACGTTTTTGAAAGCAATGGTTTGAAAAGTATCGTAGTTTCGCCCATTGTAAATTTGCCTTCTGTAATGCCGCTCAAATATGATTTTATTGAACAGTGTTTTGAAGCTGGTTATATTGTCTTATTTGGTGGGGGAACTTCCAACCCTTTGTTCACTACGGATACTGCTGCCGCCTTGAGAGCGATAGAAATGAATGCAGATATACTTATTAAAGCTACGAAGGTCGATGGTATATACGATAAAGATCCAAAATTATTCGAAGATGCCAAAAAATATGACAACATAACTTTTGAACAAGCAATTAAAGAGCAAATAAAAGTAATGGATACAGAGGCTTTTTCAATATGTAAAAAAAATAATCTTTCCATACTGATTATTAATTTTTTCAAAGAAGGGAACTTGCTTAAAGCTGTAGAAGGAGAGAATATAGGCACTAAAGTCAACTACTAACAAATTCTCATTTAAGTGCCAGTTCTATTCGAGATTTTAACAAAAATATAAAAAGATAAATTTCAGGAGGTGTTCATTAATGGAAAAGTTTTATGATGAAATAGTATCAGTAAAAGCCAGAGAGGTATTAGATTCAAGGGGAAATCCAACCGTTGAAGCCGAGGTCACATTATCTACAGGTGTAACGGGCTCAGCTATTGTTCCTTCAGGTGCTTCAACAGGTAAATTCGAAGCCTTGGAATTGAGAGATGGTAACAAAGATTATTACCTGGGAAAAGGTGTTACTAAAGCGGTGAACAACGTAAACAACATTATTGAGCAAGAAGTCGTTGGATTGAACGCCTTTGATCAAGTTAACGTTGATAGAGTGATGTTGAACTTAGATGGAACAGAAAACAAAGAAAATCTTGGCGCTAATGCAATATTAGCTGTTTCTATGGCTGTGGCAAGAGCTGCAGCAAACTCCTTAGGTCTTCCTCTTTATAAGTATTTAGGTGGAGTGAACGCCAAAGTTTTACCCATACCAATGATGAATATAGTAAACGGTGGACAACACGCTGATAATAATTTAGATATTCAAGAGTTTATGATCATGCCTGCCGGATTTGATTCATTTAAGGATGCTTTGAGGGCAGGAGCAGAGGTTTTTCATAATTTAAAAAATATTTTGAAAAAAGAAGGGCACATAACTTCTGTTGGAGATGAAGGTGGTTTTGCTCCAAATTTAAGTTCGAATGAAGAAGCTATAAAATATATTATTAGAGCCATACAAGCTGCTGGTTACGAACCTGGTAAACAAATCTTCATCGCTATGGATGCGGCTGCTTCTGAGTTTTACAATGAAGAGACAAAGAAATACTCTGTTGATGGGAAAGATATGAGTTCGAATGAATTAGCAGATTATTATATATCATTAATTGATAAATATCCTATCAAATCATTAGAAGATCCTTTCGATCAAGAGGACTGGGAAGGTTACTCTGAATTCACTGCAAAGGTGGGAGACAGGGTACAAATAGTTGGTGATGACTTATACGTTACTAATGTTAAAAGATTGCAAAAAGGTATAGATTTAAAAGCTACAAACTCTATTTTGATCAAATTGAATCAAATAGGGAGTGTAACAGAGACTCTCGATGCAATTGAATTAGCCTACAAAAATAATATGACTGCCGTTGTATCCCATCGCTCTGGTGAAACAGAAGATACCTTTATCGCTGATTTAGTTGTTGCCGTAAATGCAGGCTTTATTAAAACAGGATCCCTTTCAAGAACAGACAGGATAGCAAAATATAATCAGTTGTTAAGAATCGAAGAAGAACTCGGTACAACCGCTCAATATAGAGGATTGAACGCTTTTTATTCTATTAAGAAATAGTGAATATTTTAAGATTATTAAAAAAACCGGTGATTTCTTTTTTCACCGGTTTTTATATATATATATATATATTTCTTATAATACTTGAACGAGTTTTTTTTTCATACAAAATCAATTCTTTTTACCTGATAATTCATCTCTTTCAATTTATTTGTGAGATACTGCGTTTTTAATTTAAAATAATCGGTGTTATTCTCCAACTCAAAACTTATATAAACTTCTTTTTCCAGATTTTGTATAAGGGCATCTATAACTCCGAAGTTGTGAGTAAGAAGGATTAAATTCAATTTTTGATTCATCGCCTCTTTCTGGTAATTTTTTGAATTGTTTTGATATTCTCTATCAATCGTAAAAAATATAGGCATCCCAAAGATCGAAAAAAACATCAGTGGCGTTTTTGTTTCTAAGCTTAGATTTTTAATAGTTAAGTAAGAAATTAATGTTTTATCCACTATATTATTTTTTTTGATAATTTGGGATTCATTTTTATTAAGCAAGATATTCTTATCTTTCTCTTGCAAGGTTAATAATTCTTTCATTAGCCTTATCTCGTTCTTAGAGAAAAAATCCGGATTATCCCTTTTAGAGATATATGCTCTTATCATATCTACGATTTTATTGGCAGAATGAGAGGGAGATAAGACGAAGTTCAAGTTATCTTTAAAGGATTTTACAAGTGCAGTTACAATCTTTTCTGTTAGTTTTTTAAAGGAAGTTATTTCGCGGGTTTCCAAATTATCAAATTTTAAGTTTTTCAATTGTGTGTTTAGGGTTCGAAAAAACTCTGAAAGCCATATGGATGCTTTCATATTTTGTGTATCTGTGAACTTAGGAGTTTTAAGGTTAATAGTATCGATATTTTTAAAGTTTGGAAATTTTAAACTTAATTTAAAACCATCTGTTGATGACTCACCTAAATATTTCATCTTAATTGAAGTATCTACACTATTTGCTTTATCTTGCGATTTTAGAAAATTCAAATTCACTCTAATACCTGATTTGATATTTTGATTACTTTGATTTTCTAAAAAGAAAAAAGAATCTTTAACACCTATTATAACTATGTTATCCTTTGAATAAAGAACTGTACCTACTAATCTATTAATATTATTTTTCTTTGCGTATTCAAATAAAAAGGAATTATTTTGAGAAAAAATCAGGTTCAACAATTTGCCATACATATTTATTACCTACTCTTCAGATTCATCAAATAGTCCTAATTCCAATGATTTTTTTACAGATTTATAACGTTTAATTTTGGAAGTAACTAACTTTTCCGAAGTCAATAATTTTTCTTTCATCATTATGTACCTAACTTTATTGGGTTCAGTGAAGTACCAATTATTTTTAGAAGATGAATATTCTGGTACGTTTACCTTGTATTTTGTTCCAATTACTGCCCGTGATTCTATTTTTTCAATAGCTTTAATTTTTTTTAAATAAGTGATAGCATTTTGTGTTCTTCCAATGCTAATATTCAAATTCGAAGCTATTTCTCGCACGCTAGTATGGGTAACTGTATGATCGTATCCAAGCCCGTAGCTCATGTTGTACAAGTATAGATATACCTTTGCAAAGGAAGATGGAGTTAGTTGCAATATGTACATAAGTACCTTTTCTGGAATCTGTATAAAAGGTCTAACGGGTCTATATTCAAATAAATTTACTTTAGTATCTTTTTCCCCACTTGTTCTAGGCATTAGCTTTTTTCCTCCCATTCTTCTTTACTGATAACTTCCCCATTTTCAAGGATGTATTCTTTTAATTTATAATTTCTATCAAAAGTGGCAGAAAGGTGTATTTTGTTAAAACAGTTTGAACCTATATATTCTTTATTTATTTTGTACTCACCTGTATCGTAATCCGTAATAAAATCGTATCCTTTTCTAAGATGACTTCTGAATTTTTCTCCACATTTTGAACATTTGAAATATATAACTATTGCATTTTTTTCATCGTAAAAAGCAGTGTTATTAGAAGTTTTGAAATTGTTTGACCTGTTTCTTTTAAAAAAGTTAAACATTGCGAATGTCCTCCTTTTTGAAAAACTCAATTATTTTTTAAAATGTACAATTAATTCTTAATCGATATTCAGATTATATCATAATTTATACGTTAAGTTAAATATATCAGATTATGGACAATTAGAAAAAACTAACGGTAAATGAAATCAATTAAACGCGAAAAACTAAAGAAAACATTACTTGAAAATAAAACAAAATTAAAGTATAATAAAAGTTAAAGTTTAATTAAAAATCACATTCAATTCTAAAGGGGTGATTATTAATGGAAGATAGCACAACAAAGATCGTAGAAGTAGAAGAAGAGAGAGAAACAGGAACAGAATTTTTATACAAGCTTGAAGACAAACCTCCTTTTTATGAGACCGTTGTTCTGAGTATTCAGCATGTGTTAGCGATGTTTGTAGGTATCATCACTCCACCCTTGATTATTGCGGGTGTGGCAGATCTAAATCCTTTGGAAACCGGATATTTTGTAAGCATGGCTTTGATTATTTCTGGGGTAACTACTTTTTTTCAAGTAAAACAATTAGGACCTTTTGGTAGCGGTCTATTGGCAGTACAAGGAACAAGTTTTACCTTTGTTCCCATGGCAATTGTTGCAGCCAATGTAGGAGGATTACCTTTAGTACTTGGTATGGCTCTTATTACTTCTCCAGTTGAAATGATTTTGAGTAGGTTTTTAACACAAACTAGAAAAATTTTCCCTCCTGTAGTGTCCGGCACAGTTGTCATGTTAATAGGTTTAGGGCTGATACGAGTAGCTATAACAGATATTGGTGGAGGGGCTGGAGCAACCAATTTTGGGAGTGCTCAAAATTTATCCATGGCTTTGTTTGTATTATTAGTCATTGTAATTGCAAATGTATATGGGAAAGGTATTATAAAAGTAGGAGCTATAGCAATTGGTTTAGTAGTAGGATACCTCGTTGCAATACCGCTGGGTATGGTGAATTTTGCTCCAATTGTAGAAGCTGGATGGGTAACAGTCCCTATCCCATTAAAATATGGGTTATCATTTAATTGGGCACTTATCATTCCTTGGATTTTAGCTTATATTATTACTACAATTGAAACAGTAGGTGACTTGACAGCAATTGCAGAAGTTAGTTGTGAACCAATTGAAGGTGAAGTACACGATAAAAGATTAAAAAGAGGAGTTTTATTAGATGGTGTGGGTAGCGCTTTAGCAGCTATTTTCAACACCCTTCCTAACACAACTTTTAGTCAAAATACTGGAGTTATACAATTTAGTAAGATTGCGAGTCGAGTCGTTGGATATGGTGTGGCACTTGTTTTGATACTATTAGGTATCTTTCCTAAGATTGGTGCTTTAGTGAGTGTTATGCCTAAACCTGTTTTAGGGGGGGCGACTATAGCACTCTTTGGAATGGTTGCAATGGCAGGGATGAGAATAGCGGTAAAAGATGGACTAAACGATAAAAAAATGTTTATATTAGCATTTTCTTTAGCTTTGGGATTAGGAGTTACATTTAGGCCCGATATAGTGAATCAATTACCTGAATGGATGTCAGTTATCTTTTCTTCTAACATTACTGTTGGATTTTTAACCGCTTTTATTTTAAATCTCATTATACCAGAACCCAAAAAAATGAATCAGAATAAGGCCTGAGTCTGCGGAGTACTTTATCCAGATAAATTTAATTGTTAATACATATGATCGTTTATATATCGTTCAGAATAAGATTTTAATTATTCAATCAAAAAGAGTTATAATAATAATTTAACCAAGAAAAAAGATTTTGATTTTAAAGAGGTATCAAGGTTAACCCGTGTGGTTTCTTTTGGAAGATAATTCAAAAAATATTTAAAAACCAAGGAGGAATAAGATGATAGATTTTAGTATTGACAAAGAGGTACTCAAAAAAGCGGTAGAAAGAGCTAAAGAGAATAATATTATTATACCAACCTTTGAACAAATGCGAGATCCAACCTTGATCCCTGATAAAATCAAACAAAAGCTTAAGAATATAGGACTATGGGATGTTAACTCATACAACTTATTTAGAATAACTTGGAAAAACGAACCGATTGCAAAAGGTGGTTTATATGGCAATGTAAATTACTTTGAGTTACCATCTGAGTTAACAGGCGTTAAAGCTCGAATAGTGGCATTAGTCGGTAAATGGTTCCCAACTGGTTCACACAAGGTTGGTTCCACATTTGGTTGCCTTGTACCAAGGCTTGTAACGGGTCAATTTGATCCTACTACTCAAAAAGCCGTTTGGCCTTCAACAGGTAATTACTGTCGTGGAGGTGCCTATGACGCTCAGCTTTTGGGATGTGAATCCATAGCTATATTGCCTGAAGGTATGAGTAGAGAAAGATTCGAATGGTTATCAAAAGTTGCAGGGGAAGTAATTGGAACACCCGGAAGCGAGAGCAATGTAAAAGAGATATTTGATAAATGTAATGAATTAAAGTCTACTCACAACAATGTGGTTATTTTCAACCAGTTCGATGAAATGGGCAATCGTTTGTGGCATTATGTAGTTACAGGTCCCGCTATGGAAGAAGTCTTACAAAAAATTATGGGGGAAAAAGACAGATTGGCAGGAACCGTCCTCACTTCAGGATCATCTGGAACGTTAGGTTCAGGAGAATATTTAAAATCTATATACCCGAATAGTAAATTAGCTGTCTCGGAGGCGCTGCAGTGTCCTACCTTATTGTACAACGGATTTGGTGCCCATCGAATTGAGGGAATAGGAGATAAACATGTGCCTTGGATCCATAACGTTAAAAATACCGATATGGTTATGGCGATAGATGATAATGATGCTATGAATTTAATAAGGCTTTTCAATGAACCTGAAGGAAAAGAGTACTTAAGAAAACAAGGAGTTCCTTCATCTGTTGTAGATAATTTATCTTTACTTGGAATCTCTTCTATTGCAAATGTTCTGTCCGCTATAAAATTTGCCAAATACTATGAATTAACGGATAAAGATGTTGTGATGACAGTATTCACTGATTCAATGGAATTATATCGCTCAAGACTTAAAGAGTTACAAGAACAAAAGGGTAGATACAGTGAACAACAGGCTGCTATAGATTTTAACAGGCATTTGATGGGGGTAAAAACAGACTTTATTCAAGAATTGAGTTATTATGATAAAAAAAGAATACATAATTTGAAATACTATACTTGGATAGAACAGCAGGGTAAAGAACTAGATGAATTAAACGAGCAATGGTACAACGATGAAGAATACTGGGGTAACGCATTTGAAATTGCAGACAAAATAGATCAACTAATAATAGAATTTAACAAAAAAACAGGATTGTTAGACTAGATTGGAGGGGAGAAAACTGAAATATGTAAAAGATTTGGTGTGTATTTCTTGTAGGGAAAAATACGAAGCTTTGCCTACACAATATCTTTGCCCAAAATGTGGAGAAAAAGGTATTTTAGATGTTGAATATGATTATGAAAAAATAAAAAAAGATTGGAACAAGCAAGATTTAAAAGCGAATCCCGATCCATCTATATGGAGATATTCACCGCTCTTACCAATAGATCCTAACACCCCTAAACCACCTTTGAGGGTGGGAGGAACGCCTCTATACAAAAGTAATATTATGGCAAAGCTACTAGGTATAGAAACTATTTACATAAAGGATGATGGTTTAAACCCAACAGGTTCATTGAAAGATAGAGCCTCGGCTATAGGTGTTGTAAAAGCACAAGAGGCGGGCATGAACATCGTTGCCTGTGCTTCCACTGGGAACGCTGCCTCTTCGTTGGCGGGGAACATAGCGTCTATGGGAAATGAAATGAAGGCTGTTATTTTTGTTCCCTCGCGAGCCCCCATCGGAAAGGTCACTCAGTTGTTAGTTTTTGGAGCTTTGGTTTTATCAGTAAAGGGGTCTTATGAAGAAACTTTTTATCTCTCCCAAGAAGCTATTGATAAGTGGGGATGGTATAACAGAAACGCTGCTATTAACCCTTATTTAGTTGAGGGCAAAAAAACCGCTTCGATAGAAATAGCCGAACAATTAAACTGGCAAATGGTTGATTGGTTAGTTTACTCTGTGGGAGATGGTTGTACACTAGCAGGTGCTTGGAAAGGAATGTATGATTTAAAACAAATAGGTTTCATTGATAAGTTACCGAGGTTATTAGGAGTACAATCTGAAGGTTGTGCACCAATAACTGAAGCTTTTAACAAAGGTACAGAACTGATTCCTGTTCCAGAAAACACAATCGCGGATAGTATTGCTGTTGGAAAACCTCGAAATTATATAAAAGCCATCAAGGCTGTTAAAGATTCTAATGGTGATATGATCAACGTAACAGATGAGGAAATATTAGATATGATGAAAGTTTTAGGTAAGAATACTGGCATTTTTGGTGAGCCAGCGGGAGTTGCAGGAGTGGCTGGTATAAAAAAGGCTGTTGAAAAAGGTATAATAAAACCTTCTGAAAGTGTTGCAGTTGTTGTTACTGGCAATGGATTAAAGGATATAAAAAATGCTGAAAAAGCTGTAGGAGCCCCTTTAACTGTGCAACCTAATTTAAAAAAATTATCCCAATTATTAAAGGATTATAATTTTTAATAATTTATTTAATACATGAACGATATATTTTAGTATCATAAATCAAAACACAATAATCAATATAAAAATAAAATCATTTCCAAAAATTAGATGGTGAAGCCATACTCTTTTATCCTTATATTGGGAGGCTGCGGGGCGAAGGGACGCTAAATTAGATATAACTTACATTTTAAAGAGCTTTTTTTAGTTCTTAAAAACAGCGAACTATCAAATAAAAGGGGGTTCATCAAAATATATGAATTACAAACAAATACTATCAAAAGCAGAAGAGTATAAAAAAGATATGACTAAATTTCTTAGGGACATGATTGCTATTCCAAGTGAAAGCGGAAAAGAAAAAGAAGTTATTTTACGAATTAAAGAGGAGATGGAAAAAGTTGGTTTTGACCGAATAGACATTGATCCTATGGGGAACATCCTAGGTTACATTGGCAGTGGGAAACACTTAATTGCTATGGATGCACATATCGACACAGTAGGTATTGGAGATATAAATTTATGGAACTACGATCCGTATCAAGGTTACGAAGACGAAGAAATTATTGTTGGAAGAGGAGCAAGTGATCAAGAAGGTGGTATGGCTTCTATGGTATACGGAGCCAAAATTATCAAAGATTTAGATTTATTTGATGATTATACACTATTAATTACTGGAACGGTTCAAGAAGAAGATTGTGATGGACTTTGTTGGCAATATATCATCGAAGAAGATAAAATTAAGCCTGAATTTGTTGTTATTACTGAACCAACCTCTTGCAATATATATAGAGGCCAACGAGGGCGTATGGAAATAAAAGTATCGACTCATGGTATTAGTTGTCATGGTTCAGCTCCTGAAAGAGGAGATAACGCTATATATAAAATGGCTGACATCATAAAAGAGCTCCAAGTATTACACACTTGTTTAAAAAATGATGACTTCTTAGGAAAAGGCAGTTTGACAGTTTCAGAAATTTTCTTTTCTTCTCCTTCCAGATGTGCGGTTGCAGATGGTTGTTCGATATCTATAGATAGAAGGTTGACTTGGGGAGAAAGTTGGAACGATGCTTTAAAAGAGATTAAAACCTTACCTTCATCTGAGAAACATGACGCTGATGTGGAACTTTACACCTATGAAAAACCGTCCTACACTGGATTAGTATATCCCACACAAGCGTATTTTCCTGCCTGGGCACTATCCGAAGATCATCCTGCATGTAAAACTCTCATAGAAGCATATCAAAGCTTATTTGAAGAAAAACCATTGGTAGATAAATGGACTTTTTCCACCAATGGTGTTTCTATAATGGGAAGGTATGGTATACCGTGTGTTGGATTCGGTCCAGGACATGAAGATCAAGCTCATGCCCCTAACGAAAAAACTTGGAAAAGCGAGTTAGTGAAGGCTGCTGCAATGTATGCATGCGTTCCTAAATTGTACGCTCAAAAATACTTGTAAAAGGAAGGATTGAGGTGTTAATCAAAAACGGTCTTGTTGTTACTGCCACAAAAACCGAAAAAAAGGACATTAGAATAGTAGGAGAGAAAATAAAAGAAATAGAAGCTAAGTTAGACCCATATATGGACGAAGAATTAATAGATGCAAGTGGAAAGTATATTTTTCCTGGCATCATAGATAGCCATACACATTTCAGTTTACACGCTAGAGGTATAACCAGTATAGATGATTTCTACTGGGGAGGTCGATCGGCTGCTTTGGGTGGAGTGACCACACACATAGATTTTGCCGATATGGAAGATTCTTCTTTAATGAAGGGGTTAGAAAAAAGATTTGAAGAAACTAGAGATTCCGTGATCGATTTTCATTTTCACATGGTTATTAACAACAGCTTCAATCCACTTGAGCAAAATCATCAACTTAAAGAGATCCGAGATTTTGGCATATCTAGTTTAAAAGCATTCACCACCTACAGAAATATATATATGTTGTCTTCTGACAAATGGGAACCTTTATTTAAAGCAGCTTCAGAAAATGACTTAATAGTAGCTGTTCATGCTGAAGATGATGAAATTATAGAAAAAAATATAATGAAATTCCAGAAAGAAAATAAACTAGATGTTCGATATCATCCAGATATTCGTCCAAGCGAAGCTGAACAAAAGGCTGTTAAAGAAATTTGTGAAATTGCTTATAAAACTAATGCTTCACTATATATCGTACATCTTTCTTCTGAAAAAGGCTATCAGGTTGTAAAAGATTACAAGAAATTAGAAGATTTTAAATTGTATGTTGAAACCACCCCCCATTATCTTTTGTTAACTATGGAATTATTAAATGGCCCTAAAGCTAGACTTTATCTTATGACTCCTCCTTTGAGGGGAAAAAAAGATAACGAAGCTTTGTGGGAAGGTGTTAAAAAAACCTTTATAGACGTAATTGCCACAGATCATTGCGCCTACAACGCAGAACAAAAATCAAAGGGTGAAAATTCATTGGATATATTTCCTGGTATTCCAGGAGTAGAAACACTTCTCCCTTTGATTTATACATATGGGGTAAATAAAGGATTAATTTCTATCAACCGATTGGTTGAGCTGCTTTCAACCAATCCTGCAAAAATTTTTAAATTATATCCAAAAAAAGGAACAATATCTTTGAATTCAGACGCTGATTTAGTTATTTTCGATCCAAATTTAAAGCAGGTATTAAATAGTTTTAACACTCATTCAAAAGCTGGATACACTCCTTTTGAAGGATTTGAAGTAGAAGGAATCCCTATTACGACCATTTTAAGGGGAAAGGTAATTGTAAAAGATAGAAAATTCATAGGAGAAAAAGGATTTGGAAGGTTCGTAAAAGCCATATAATATTATATTGGAGGAGATAAAATGAATACACTTTTTAGGGGAAAGGATTTTATAACTACACAAGAGTGGACTGAAGAAGAATTAGAAACTGTCTTTGAAGTATCCAAAGAACTTAAACTAAGATTTGCACTGGGAGAACCTACGGATCATTTATTAAGATCAAAAACTATCTTTATGATGTTTTTTGAACAATCTACTAGAACTCGAAACTCTATAGAAGCAGGTATCACACAACTTGGTGGACATGCTCATGATCTGACACCGGATAAGATGCAACTTTCTCACGGTGAATCAGCAAAGGATACTGCAATTGTTTTGAGTCGCTTTGGACACGCAATAGCAATAAGAAACTGTTTTTTCGGAATTGGTAACAATTACATGAGAGAGGTTGCAAAATATGCGGATGTACCTGTTATTAACCTTCAAGATGATTTCTACCATCCTTTACAAGGTTTGGCGGATTTGATGACAATAAAAGAAAAATGTGGTAATGATCTTAGAAATATTAAAGTTACTATATCTTGGGCTTACGCCACATCCCATGCAAAACCATTGTCTGTACCTCAAACACAGGCATTATTATTTACAAGGTACGGAATGGACGTGACTATAGCCCATCCAAAAGAATTTCCACTTATGTCAGAGATCATCGAACAAGCAAAGCAAAACGCAGAAAAACATGGTGGAAGTTTAAAGTTCACAAACAATATGGATGAGGCATTCGATGGAGCTCAAATTGTTATTCCAAAGAACTGGGGTGGATTTTTAGGGGTGGAAAATCCTGATACGGATGAAGGGAAAAAACAGATGAAGGAAAACCTTGAAAAACACAAAGATTGGATCTGTGATGAAAGAAGAATGTCCTTAGCCGATAAAGATGTTCTCTATATGCACGCGATGCCAGCAGACAGAGGCAAAGAAGTAACTGATCCTGTTATTGACGGTCCTCATTCAATAATATATGACGAGGCAGAAAACCGTTTACATACAGCAAAAGCAATCATGGCTTTGACTATGGGAGGAAGGCCCTAAACATTATTTGGAGGTGAACGATCATTTTTAAAAGTGTCAATCAACCAAAAAAACGAATCGACGCATACGAAAAGGTAACAGGAAAAGCTAAATTTGCTGATGATTTAGAATTTCCAAATATGTTGTATGCAAAAGTACTAAGATCTAAGTATCCTTCTGCAAGAATATTGAACATAAACTTAGATGAAGCCGAAAAAATTGTTGGAGTAAAAGCCATTATAACTGCAAAAGATATACCAAATAACGAATTTGGTGTTATTATCCCCGATCAGCAGGTGTTAGCTAAAGAAAGAACTTACTTCATAGGGGATGGAATAGCGGTTGTTGCCGCAGAAACTCCAGAGTTAGCAAAAAAGGCGGTTGAAAGTATAAAAGTAGAATACGAGGAGATCCCTGGGATTTTTGATCCATTAGAGTCAAAAAATGCATTACCTATCCATGAAGATAAAGATAATAATCAGGTCATTCATCACAAACTCAGAAAGGGCAACGTAGAAGAAGGATTTAAAAGATCTGATGTAATTTTAGAAAGAGAGTATAAAACCCAATTTGTTGAGCATGCCTACATGGAGCCCGAGGTTGTAATTGCCGTTCCTTATGAGAACAATAGTGTAGTTACAATATATGGTTCCATACAAAATCCTTTTGCTTGCCGTAACGCAGTTGCCTCTGTTCTTAAAATAGGGTTCAACCAAGTTAGAATAGTTCAAAATCACATAGGTGGTTCATTTGGTGGCAAGGATGAAGTAATTTCTTCTATGTCTGCTCGAGCTGCTGTTTTGGCTTTGAAAACGAATAGACCTGTAAAGTTAAAAAACACAAGGGAAGAATCAGTTATCGAAAGTTATAAGAGGCATCCTTACAATATGAGGTACAAAGTAGGGGCTACAAAAGAAGGCAAGCTACTGGCTATGGAAATAGAGGCAATCGCTGACAGTGGAGCTTACGCGTGCCAAACTCCTTTTGTTACTTGGAGGTCTGTTGTTCAAGCAACTGGTCCTTACGAAATTCCAAATGTTAAGACCGATACTTATGGATATTATACTAACAACGTCTACACTGGAGCCATGCGAGGATATGGATCCCCTCAAGTCATATTTGCCAATGAATCTTTAATGGATGAACTGGCTCAAGAACTCGGAATGAACCCTTTAGAACTTCGATTAAAAAATATTTTTCATGACAATTCCGAAACAGCAAGTGGTCAAAAGCTTGATAATCACAAAGTTAGCCTCGAAGAGGTAATAAAAAAGGCTGCTGATTCGATCAATTTTTTGGAAAAGTACAAAGAGTACAGTAAAGAACAAAAAGCTGACAAAAGAAAAGGGATAGGTATGGCTATAAGTTACAGAGGCTGTAGTTTAGGAGCAGAAGCTGTAGATGCTGCTGGTGTCATATTATCCATACAAAAAGATGGAACATTATATTTCTATAGTGGTTTGGCTGAAAACGGACAAGGTCTTAAAACAGCCTTCTCTCAAATTGTAGCTGAAGAATTAGGGATCGATATTGAAAAGATCAACTTCATGGTCGTTGATACATTAATTTCTCCAGATAGCGGTTCTACGGTAGCTTCTCGTGCAACATTGGTTGGAGGGAATGCAACGCTCGATGCGGCAAAAAAGCTTAAGAAGAAATTAACTGATTTTCTTATAGAAAAGTATAATTCATCCCACAAAGAATTAATATTTAAAGACAATTCGATTTATACTCCCGATCAAGAAAAATTAATGTCTTTTGATGAAGCTGCTTCCAGTGCATACAACTCTGGCGTCTTTTTATCTTCATATGGTTGGTACAAAGCTCCGAAGATAAGTTGGGATGAAGAAACAGGGCAAGGCAGACCCTATTTTACATATGTTTATGGATGTCAGATAGCAGAAGTTGAAGTTGATATAGGTACAGGTGAGATAAAAGTGCTTAAAATGGTAGCTGCTCACGATGTTGGAAGGTCTATCAATCCTGCGAATGTTTTAGGTCAATTTTATGGTGGAATATCAATGGGCCTCGGATATGGGATCATGGAAGAGCTGGATATAAACGAGGGATACATCAACAACACCAATTTTGACGAATATTTGGTACCCACAGTTAAAGATATGCCCGATATAACTCCTATTATCGTTGAAAATCCTGATCCTAACGGACCTTACGGTGCAAAATCTATAGGAGAGCCTACTTTGGAGTTAGGGGCAGCTGCAATAGCAAATGCGGTTGCTCAAGCAACTGGGAAAAGAATAAGATCTTTGCCCATAAACTTAGAGAAAATTGTTGTAGGTCATTCTTTGAAAAAAGGAAGGAAGAAAAAATGATTGAATATGATTTTTTAATTGCTAAAGATGTTGATTCTGCTTTGGAATATTTGCACAAATATGAAAGTATAAAGGTATTAGCTGGTGGAACTGATTTACTGGTTGATATACATAAAGAAAGTTCTAGATTAGAAAAATTTGATTATATTTTAGATATTTCCAATATCAAAGCACTTCAATTTATAGATGAAACGGAAGACTCTGTAGAGTTAGGACCTTTGTGTACACATACAATGTTGATCAACTCAAACATTATTAACAAACATTTTCCATTTCTTGTAACCGCAGCAAAAAGTATAGGATCTACCCAGATTAGAAACAGAGGTACCGTTGGAGGGAATATATCCAACGCCTCTCCTGCAGCAGATTTAATTCCTCCTTTGATGGCTTTAAATTCTGAAATAGAGCTGAGCTCTGTAAGAGGGAGGAGACTCGTAAAATTAGAAAATTATATTGTAGGTCCTTACAAGACTGTCAAAAATAATGATGAACTCGTAACCAAAATAATAATACCAAAAGTAGATGGAAATTATCGATTCAGTTTTCAAAAAATTGGAAGAAGAAGAGCTTTGAATATAGCAAGACTAAACTTAGCTATTGTTGCAAAAATAAATGAACAAAACTCAGAAATTGAAGATATAAGAATCGTACCAGGTTCTGCAACACCTTTTCCGGTAAGATTTAAGAATATAGAAGGGGAAATACTAAATCAAAAAGTTAATCAATTAAATTTGGAAGAATTAGCAAAAAAAATCGGCGACGAAATGGTGAAAATAACTGGCGAAAGATGGTCTACTCCCTACAAAAAACCAGCCTTAGGTGCAATTTTCAAAAAGGCGATTATAGAGGTTACAAACTCAAACCGAAAATTTTGAAATTGGTAAAGTGAGGTGAAACGCATATGAACGAAGAGATTCTAAAAGCAATAGATCAGGCTCTTAAAGAAGGACCTGTAGGGGTTTTGTGCACAGTCGTTGAAGAAAAGGGATCTACTCCTCGCAGTATGGGAGCCAAAATGTGGGTTGCTGGAGACGGCAGTACAATTGGAACCATAGGAGGAGGTATAGTCGAACATCACGTAATCGAGGAAGCCCTCAATTTACTTAAAAGCGATGCTCAAGTTCGTTTATATAGGGAATCGCTCAACGCAAAAGAAGCTGGAGATGAAGGTGCCATATGTGGGGGTAGTTTGGGAGTGTTCCTCGAAGTAATAGGGCAGAATCGAGAAGTTGTTATTTTCGGTGCAGGACACGTGGGTAAGGCTTTGGCTCGTGTGGCGACCTTAACTGGCTACAAGGTAACCGTATGGGACGATCGAAGAGATTTTGCAAATGAGGATAATATACCCTGGGGACATGTGGTTTGCTCTCCGTTAAAAGAGGCCTTGGATAATGAAATACGCTTACACAACAAAAGTTATGTTGTGGTGGTAACGAGGGGACATGCTGTTGACAAAGAGGTAGTACAATCCCTTGAAAATAAACCTTTTGCCTATCTTGGCGTCATAGGCTCAAAGCACAAGATTGCTGAAACGAAGAAAAATCTGCTCAAAGTTGGTGTGTCCCAACACTTTTTGGACAAGATCTATGCCCCCATAGGTCTACCAATTAAGGCAGAAACGCCAGAAGAATTAGCCATATCGATACTTGCTGAATTAATAGCTGTGGAAAAAGGTGCTGATTTAGATACACTCCGTCTTCCATTCTACAACACAATTGGAAGCAAAGAAACAAGCAGTGTACAAAATTGATTGAAACTTATGTTGATGGAGGTATTCAAAAAATGAGAAAAATTGAAGTAACTCTCTACGTGAATAATAAAAAAGAAGTATTACAAGTGGAACCAACAGAGCGACTTCTTGATACTCTACGCAACCAGTTGAAATTGACAAGTGTAAAAGAAGGATGTGCAGTAGGCGAATGTGGTGCTTGTACTGTTATTTTAAATGGTGAAGCTGTTCATTCATGTTTGATATTAACAGCTCAAATTGATGGTTATGAAGTTCTCACGACGGAGGGGTTGGAAGTTAATGGAAAATTAGATCCAATTCAACAATCTTTTATTGATCATCAAGCCGTTCAATGCGGCTTTTGTACTCCTGGTATGCTCATGTCTGCCAAAGCTTTGTTGAATAAAAATCCTAATCCCTCGAAAGAAGAAATAAAAACAGCAATAGAAGGAAATCTCTGTAGATGTACTGGATATCATCAAATAGTCGAAGCAATAGAAGCAGTCACACAAATAAAGGAAGGCTGATATATATGTCGAACATATTGATAAAAAACGCTAAAATCATAACCACTATGAACGCAAACAAAGATCAATTGAAGGATCACGATATTTTAATTATAGATAAGATAATACATAAAATTTCCCGAAATATAGATGTGTCAGACGAACAAATTGATGAAGTTATAGATGGTTCCAAATATTATGTATATCCAGGATTAATTAACACACATCATCATTTCTATCAAACCTTTACAAGAAACATTCCCCAAGTACAAAATGTAGAATTATTTGATTGGTTAAAGTTTTTGTATCCCATTTGGTCAAGGTTGACACCAGAGGTTGTTTACTACAGTACTTTAGTTGCAACAGCCGAATTACTTAAAACTGGTTGTACGACATCAGTTGATCACTTCTATGTTTTTCCGAAGAATCAACCCCCTGATCTTCTTGATAACGAATTTTATGCTGCGAAAGAAATTGGAATCAGATTACATGGAAGTAGAGGAAGTATGTCATTGAGTGAAAAAGATGGAGGACTTCCTCCTGATTCAGTAGTTCAAACAGAAAAAGAAATATTGAAAGATTCCCAAAGAGTTATTGAAAAATTTCATGATCCTTCTCCATTTGCCATGCATAGAGTCGTTCTAGCTCCATGCTCTCCATTCTCTGTGACTTCTACACTCCTCAACGAATCTATTCAATTGGCAAGAGAATATAGTGTTTGTAGTCATACACATCTAGCTGAAACAAAAGACGAAGAGAGATTTTGTATAGATGCCTTTGGTAAGAGACCTTTAGAATACATGGAGAGTTTAGATTGGTTAGGTTCTGATGTATGGTTTGCCCATGGGGTTCATTTCAACGAAGAAGAGATAGATAAGCTGGCATTAACTAAAACAGGGGTTGCTCATTGCCCTGTTTCGAATTCAAAACTCGCCTCTGGGGCTGCAAAGATCCCTTCTATGTTAAAAAAAGGTGTTAAAGTAAGCTTAGGTGTTGACGGAAGTGCTAGCAACGATTCTTCTAATATGATTTTAGAAATGAAAACTGCATTTTTGATGAGCAGATTAATTTACGGTATCAACGCTATTACCTCTGAAGATGTGTTGCATATAGCCACAAAAGGTGGAAGTGAAGTTATAAACCAACCAGAAATTGGAAGTTTAGAAGAAGGTAAAGCGGCAGATATGTTCTTGGTTCGTTGGGATCGATTAGGTTATACGGGAGGCATTTACGACCCTATTTCAATGATTATTAATACAGGTGATTCTCAAATTGTAGATATAACCATCGTAAATGGAGAAATAGTTGTAAAAGATGGTGAACTTGTTAAAGTTGATGAAAGAAAAATCATCGAAAAGGCTAATGAATTATCTAAAGGGATGCTCGAGGCCTAAAAATTTGGAGGGAAATGAACATGTTGTTAATAGGCAACGCCACTGTTCTCACCTTTGACGAAGAAACCCCTATAATTAATAATGGGGCGATATTAATTGAAGGTAAAAAAATAAAAGAAATAGGAGAGACTGAAGTTTTACTTCAAAAATATCCTAATGCTGTTTTCAAAAATGTCCAAGATAAAATTTTAATGCCTGGTTTAATAAACACTCACACTCACCTGTACAGTACTTTTGCCAGAGGAATGAACTTAAAAACTGACTCTCCCCCACAAAACTTTCTAGAAATATTAGAAAAATTATGGTGGCGACTGGACAACACTTTAAACGAGAATGATATTTATTATAGTGCGTTATTTGCAATTTTAGAGTGTATAAAAAACGGAGTTACCACCATTTTTGACCATCATGCAAGCTTTAATTATATAGATGGCAGTTTGGACATCATTGCACAAGCAGCAATGGAAGCTGGTATAAGGGCTAATCTTTGTTATGAAGTATCAGATAGACATGGTCAGACTAAAAGCGATGCATCTCTGAAAGAAAATGAAAGGTTTATTAGAAAAATTCAGGTTTCTCAAAATGATAAGTTAGGTGGAATGATTGGGTTGCATGCTTCTTTTACACTTGAAGATAGAACGTTAAACAAAGCTTCAGAATTAGCAGACGAGTTACACGTTCCGTTTCATATCCACGTGGCAGAAGGGATAGAAGATTTGCAAGACAGTACAAAAAGAGGCTACCTAGGTGTAGTTGATAGATTATCGAAATTTAAAATATTAAGGCCCCATACCTTAGCTGTGCATGGCGTTCATATCAAGAAGGAAGAGATCCCATTCTTGAAGGAAAGTGGTGCATACGTAGTTCACAATCCAGAATCAAACATGGGCAATGCTGTAGGAGCGGCTCCAATAAAAGATTTTTTTGATAACGAAATCCTAACCGGTCTGGGAACAGATGCTTATACACACGATATGTTCGAAAGTATAAAGGTTGCAAACTTGCTCCAAAAACATCAATTAGGTGACCCACAGGCGGGGTGGAACGAAGTTTACAACATGGCCTTTAATAACAATATACAAATTGTATCCAACCTATTAGGTGTCGAAATTGGAAAAATAAAAGAAAATTTTCCAGCGGATTTAATAATAGTGGATTATATCTCCCCAACACCCATTGAGAAAGACAACGTTTATTCCCATATCCTTTTCGGAATGAACGGTGGGATGGTTGAAACTGTAATTGTTGACGGCAAAATTATTATGGATAATCGGGAGGTGACGGTTTTAGATTATGAAAGAATACACAGGAGAACTCGGGAGCAAGCAAGAAGATTTTGGGAGAGATTCTGAACAATACTTTGCTCCTAAAACATTGAAAGAAGCTACAGAGATACTCTCAAGATACAGCCCTAACATCAAAATCATCGCAGGTGGTACAGATGTTTTGGTAGATTACTTTGACCGTCTTTATGAAATAGAAAGGTGGATGAGTTTAAAAAACCTCGATGAACTGAAAAAAATCGAAATCAATAATTCTCGAGTTGAAATTGGTGCTTTACTCACCCACGATGAATTAGAAAAATCTGAGATTATACAAACATATTTTCCACTTATCAGTCAAGCTGCCTTGGATGTTGGATCACCCCAAATCAGAAATAGGGGCACTATTGGCGGAAATATTGCGAATTCTTCCCCAGCAGGAGATTTATTACCTCCCTTAATAGCTTACGATGCTGTATTCAAAATAACTTCCCAAAATGAAACCCTTGAGGTACCTGCAAAAGAGTTTTTTCTAGGACCTAAAAAAAACGTACTTAGAAAGGATGAAATTTTAGAAAAAATTATCATTCCGATACCTCAAAAACACACTTATGGAAAATGGTTAAAAGTTGGGAAAAGAAACGCCTTGATAATTTCAAGTATAACGTTGGCTATTGTTGTGACCTTCAATGATGATGAACGCATAAAAACAGTGAAATGTTCTCTTGGTTCTGTAGCTCCAGTTCCAATTGAGATATCTCAAATTCAACCTCTTATGGTTGGAAAAAGGTTAAACGAATTAGACTATTCTCAGATTGGAAAAGTAGTCTCAGATAACATTTCACCAATAGATGACATAAGAGGTACCAAAGAATATCGAAGGGAAGTTGCTAAAAATCTAACAATTCGCGCATTAAACGAAATAGAAAGGATGGTGAGGGTAGATTGAAAATAAGCTTTACCATAAATGGTATTAAAAGAGAATGCAATGTAAATTCAACTACCCGATTGTTGGATTTAATCAGGGACGATCTGAATCTTACAGGTACAAAAGAAGGTTGTGGAAAAGGAGAATGCGGTGCATGTACGGTTATAATGAACGATAAAATCGTAGCTTCTTGCTTAGTGCTTGCATACGAAGCAGATGGTGCAGAAATAGTTACTATTGAAGGTTTGAGTGATAAAAATATTTTACATCCTATACAAGAGGCATACATTGAAGCCGGAGCGGTACAATGTGGATTTTGCACACCTGGATTCATATTGGCAACTAAGAAACTTCTGGATGAAATTCCTAACCCAACGGAAGAAGAAATAAAAAGGGGACTATCCGGTAATATCTGTAGATGTACAGGATACCAAAAAATAATAGACGCGGTTAAACTCTCGGCCACTAAAATCGCTGAGTATAAGCGGGGTGAGAAAGTTGAAACCAAATAAATACGTTGGAGAGAATGTTTTCAAAGTTGATGCCAAAGACAAAGTATTGGGTAAAGCCATCTATCCGGATGATATATACTTTGAAGATATGCTCTATGTGAAAGTTAAACGTGCTACGCATCCACATGCCTACATTCAAAAGATAGATGTTTCTAAAGCGGAATCATTACCTGGAGTAATTAAAGTTATCACTGCAAAGGATTATCCTCATTTGAACAAGTTTGGATTGATAATTAAAGATCAACCTGTTTTAGTAGGAATAGGAGAAAAGACCCGTTTTATGGGAGACGCATTGGCTATAGTTGTTGCAAAGAGTAAAGAAATCGCCACTAAAGCTATTAATTTAATAAATGTCGAAGTTAAAGAATTAGAGGTCATTACCGATCCTTTCAGGGCAATGGAAGAAGACGCTCCAAAAATTCATGAAACTGGAAACATAGTTGTTACTCATCAATTAAACAAAGGGGATATTAAGAAGGGATTTGATGAATCTGACGTAATAATAGAAAAAGAGTATAAAACGCAGCATGTTGACCAACTACCTTTACAAGTAGAGTCTGGTGTATCTGTTTACGATGAAAAAACTGGCGTAATAACTATTTGGGCAACCACACAATGGCTTCACGATACACAAGCTGATATAGCCCAATCTTTAAATTTACCAAAAGAAAAAATTAGGATAATACAACCCGTTATTGGTGGGGCATTTGGTAGAAAAGAAGATATTTCCGTACATATACATTTAGCATTAGCCGCAATGAGCACAAAACACCCTGTTAAATTAACTTACACCAGAGAAGAATCTATGATCGCTCAGTCTAAAAGGCATCCACTGTATATAAAGGCAAAAACCGGTGCAACCAAAGATGGAATTCTAAAAGCTTGGGAGGTTGAAGTTGTAGGAGATACAGGAGCATATGCATCCAGTGGTCCTGCTGTTGTACATAAAGGTATGTATCATTGTACAGGTCCATACAATGTACCTAACGTTAAGGGTATAGCTTATACCGTTTACACTAATAATACGTATGGTGGCGCCATGAGAGGATTTGGAACAACGCAGATGGCTTTTGCTTATGAATCTCAAATGAACATATTAGCTGAAAAGTTGGGTATGGATCCAGCAGAGATTAGACTAAAGAACGCTTACAGAATTGGCTCAATTACTCCAAATGGTCAAAAGCTTACTCAAAGTGTCAACGTCGTTGAAACAATACAGGAAGCTTTAAAGCTTTCAAAAGAGAAAGAAGGTGTTCGACATTGAAGAAAAAAGGAAGAGGTATGGCTACAATAATGTTCGGATATGGTTACGGTGAAGGATTTCCCGATTTTTCTCATGCGACGGTTGAATTTACAGATGATGAAAAGGTTTTGGTTGTAACTGCGGCTGCCGATGTAGGACAAGGAGTTTTAACGGTTATCAGTCAAATTGCAGCAGAAGTTCTTTCAGTTGGTGTTGAAAAAGTAAAAGTCATTCAGGGCGATACTCATAAAACTATGAATTCAGGATCAACATCTGCAACTCGTCAAACCACCTTTACAGGAAATGCAGTAAAACAAGCCTGTGAAAACTTAAAGGGAAAAATTTTCCATTATGCGAGTTTAGAGTTCAATAGTAATTATCCTGAACTAACTTTGAAAGATGGAAAAATCATCTACAATCCTAACCCCCAAAAAACAATTACTTACTGGGATTTAAAAAGAAAGGTAGAAGAAAAAGGTGAAACTTTGAAAGGTGAAGCGACCTACTTTCCACCAACATATTCTCCCGATTTAATATCCGGACAGGCCCATGAAGTCTACGTTGCTTACACCTTTATGACTCAGGTCGTCGATGTGGAAGTCGACACAGTCACTGGAAAAGTTGAAGTAAAAGATGTTTATACCGCACTTGATTGTGGAAAAGCTATAAACCCTATAAATGTGGAAGGACAGATAGAGGGTGGTACAACGCAAGGAATAGGTATGGCTCTTATGGAAGAACAAGTAATAAAAAATGGAATCACATTAAATCCAAATATGACAGGTTACTTGGTTCCAACTTCTATGGATGTTCCGAATTTTCATTCTGTATTAATAGAAAATGAAGATTCTATCGGGCCATTTGGTGCAAAAGGTATAGGAGAACCAACAACCATTGCAGCTTCCCCTGCCATTGCTAACGCTATATACGATGCTATAGGTATTAGATTTTATGAGTTACCTATCACCCCAGAAAAAATTCTTAAAGCTCTAAAAGAAAAAGAAAATGATTAAAAATAACATCTTTCTTACAGGTTCTATAGGTGTAGGTAAATCGACGATTATACGTAAAGTGATTAATCAATTATCATTACATGTTTGCGGTTTTTCAGTTGATAGAGAAGGTAAAAAAAATAGTTGGAACGCCTTTTATTTAGTAGAAGTATCTTCATTTAATAACGGTGATCGATCTAAAAAATCTAAATATAACAGATTTGCCTTCAGAAAAGATGAATCTAAAAATTGGGAGATAAATATTCAAGTATTTGACAAAATTGGTGTACAACTTCTTACAAACATTGATGATGCTGACTTAGTAATCATGGATGAATTGGGAAGATTCGAGTTAACTGCGTTCAAATTTCAAAAGAAAGTTGAAGAGGTTCTGAATAGTGACAAACCTGTTTTAGGTGTAATAAAAGATGAATCTAATACATTTTTGGACAGGATAAGAAATAGAAAAGACGTTCGAATATTTAGAGTAACCTTGGAAAACCGTGAAGAAGTTTACAAAGAGGTATTGAGTTTGATAAAACAATTACGTTCAATGAAGGAGTGAATTTATGGCTGATATATCTGTAGACTTATTAGGAATGTTGTTGAAAACCCCTGTAATGCCCGCTGCCGGGCCACCTATTAAAGATGGAGAGAGTGCCCACAAAGCCAAAGAAGGTGGAGCTGGAGCGATCGTTACCAAAACGGTCTCAGTGAGGGCTGCAAAGGTTCCAAAACCAAATATGGCACAGGTAAAAGGAGGGTTTATAAATACCGAACTTTGGTCCGAGTTATCCTTAGAACAATGGATTGAAAATGAATATCCTCAGGTAGTTGAAACAGGGTTGCCGGTGATAATAGGCGTTGGGTATACCTCTGAAGATATAAAAGAAGTAATACCAAAAGTAGAACGGTTTGCTGATGCCTTCGAACTCTCTACCCACTACCTTGGTAATGACCCTACCCCCATGATTAATAGTATAAAAGCAGCGAAAGAAAGTACAGATCTTCCCGTTATGGTAAAACTTAGTCCTCAAATAGATATTCCAACGTTCGCTAAAGAGGCTGAAAAGGCTGGTGCAGATGGTTTAGTCTTGATAAACTCTTTCGGTCCGACGTTAGATATCGATTTAGAAAGTGGTAAACCTTTGTTGGGAAGTAAGAATGGTTTCGGATGGTTATCAGGTCAGGCGATCTTCCCGTTAGCTTTGAGGGCAGTTTTCGAAGCTGTCAAGTCGGTCAATATTCCCGTGGTTGGAGTAGGTGGAATCAGTACAGGTAAAGAAGCAATAAAAATGATAATGGCAGGGGCCCAAGCTGTTCAAGTCTGTACCGCAGCTATTTTGAATGGACCTCAAATATATAAAAAGATTGCTAATGAAATTGAAAAGTATCTGAACGACCATGGATTTAAGTCTTTAGAAGAAATCAGGGGAATTGCTCAAAAAAATACTGTTACTGAGGCAAATTATAATTTGATATTTCCAACCGTAAACGATGAAAAATGTACAGAATGTGGGTTATGTGTCAAAAGTTGTGTTTATGATGCGATCCATCTCATAAAAGAACTTCACAGTGTGAGAATAGATACTAATAAATGTACTGGTTGTGGATTATGTGTAACAAGATGTAATTTCAATGCTCTGTCCTCATATTTATAAAGGGGGAAAATATATTGTCAAACAAAGATCTTTTACCAATAGCTTTAGGAAAGGAAAAAGCAGATTTAGTATTCAAAAACGGAAAAATAATTGACGTTTTTAACGAAAAAGTTATAGAAGAGGATTTGGCCATTTCCAATGGTGTAATAATCGGCTATGGAAAGTATGAAGGCAAGGAAGAAGTTGACATAGAAGGCAAATTCATATCTCCGGGGTTTATAGACGCACACCTACATTTAGAAAGTGCAATGGTTACAATAGAAGAATTCGCTAAAACGGTTATCCCTTTAGGAACGTTGACTCTCGTTGCCGATCCACATGAGATAGCAAATGTAGCCGGGGAGATCGGTCTAAAATATTTCTTAAAAATTGGCAATAACCTACCTTGGAATTTTAATTTGATGGTTCCATCGTGTGTGCCTGTAACTACTTTCGATTATTCTGGTTCCGTACTAAACGCCGAAAAAATAAAAGATTTAATAGCAGAAGCAAGCTTTTTTGGTCTTGGTGAAGTTATGGATTATGAAGGGATTATAACAGGACAAGATTATATATGGGATAAGATTGAGCTGATGAAGAATTATTTTATCGATGGTCATGCACCAAAACTAGAAGGCAAATTTTTAAACGCGTATCTTTTAGCTGGAATCATGGCTGATCACGAAACTACATCCCCCGATGAGGCATTGGAAAAAGTTTCAAAGGGGATGTATATAATGGTTAGAGAAGGTTCCGTTACAAGGGATCTTCAAAGCTTGTTACCAGCAATTAACGACAAAAACAACTGTAACTTTTTATTTGCCACCGATGACAAACATCCTGAAGACCTTCTCTCAGAAGGCCATATAAATTTTATGATTAAAAAGGCTATAAAACTCGGGATGGAACCACTTAGAGCAATAAAACTTGCCACTTTAAATGCTGCTCGATCTCTGGGATTACATCGTTTGGGGGGTATTGCTCCAAGTTATAAGGCTGATCTTCTGATAATCGACAATTTAGATGATTTGAACGTTTTACAAGTTTACAAAGACGGAAAAAAAGTAGCAGAAAACGGAAAAGCATTATTCCAGGTTGATCCTAATAACTTTGAAAAGCCACCTTCAATTTTTCATTCTGTAAATATTGCCCCTATTAGAGAAGAGGATTTCAAAATTCCTAAAGCGAAAACTTACCGTGTTATTAACTTGATTCAGGACCAGATCATCACTGAAGAGGAGTTTTTCTCATTTCCAGATAGTTTTGAAGAAGAACGATTTATAAGGTATAATATAAATAAAATTGCCGTTGTGGAAAGACACAAAAGTACTGGAAAGATTGGTTTGGGTTTGATAAGGGGTTTTGGATTAGAGTTTGGTGCCATTGCGAGCTCCATAACTCATGATTCTCACAACATTATTGTAATAGGTACGAATTCAAGAGATATGAAGATGGCAATAGACAAGATAGCTGAAATTCAGGGTGGAATTGTAATTGCTAATAACCAAAATATCGTTGATTTTATCAACTTACCCATCGGCGGACTTGTTTCCACCGACCCAATTGGAAAAGTTTCTGAAAAGCTTAAAGTACTAAGAAAAATTGCTCATGACTTAGGGGTCAAAATAAACAGCCCTTTCATGACATTAGCGTTTATGGGTTTACCAGTGGTTCCCAAATTAAAGATAACTTGTGATGGCTTATACGATGTTGAAAATAATACTTTTGTACCATTGGTCGTAAATTGATTTTTTAAAAGGGGGTTAAACTTATGGCAAACACTCAGCAAGAAGGTTTTTTTGAAAGGACTTTCAAGTTAAAAGAGAACGGTACCAACGTTAAAACTGAGGTCTTAGCTGGTATCACAACGTTTATGACGATGGCTTATATCATCTTCGTAAACCCTTCAATACTCAGCGATGCAGGGATGCCTTTCAACGGTGTCTTCATAGCCACTATAGCAGGGGCAATTTTAGGTACCGTAATGATGGCCTTACTTACCAATTATCCATTTGCGTTGGCTTCAGGAATGGGCTTGAACGCCTTTTTCACCTATTCAATCGTTATAGGTATGGGGGTCTCTTGGCAAACCGCGTTAGGGATAGTATTTATAGAGGGAATCATTTTTATTGTGCTCAGCATCACACCCGTAAGACAGATGATCGTTAATTCGATTCCAATGAGTCTGAAAACAGGGATAAGTTCTGGAATTGGTTTGTTTATTGCTTTTATAGGTTTGCAAAACGCTGGTATAGTAGTAGCAGATCCTGCAACATTGGTAAGAATGGGAGACTTATTCGCTGGACCAGCTTTAATAGCGTTATTGGGTCTAATCATAACCGGTATTTTACACGCTTTAAGGGTAAAAGGAGCCCTATTGTTAGGAATTATAATTGCTACGATTTTAGGATTTTTCAACGGGGTCACACCAACACCCGAAGGTGTTGTAGCGTTCCCTAGAATGGCTGATTGGTCTCAAGTTTTGTTCCAACTCGATATTAAATCTGCATTTAATATCGGCATGATAGGTGTTTTAATTTCTTTCTTATTTGTAGATCTTTTTGATACCGCAGGTACGTTAGTAGGAGTTAGCCAACAAGCAGGCTATTTGAAAGAGGACGGTTCTTTACCAAAAGCAGATAGAGCTCTTTTAGCCGACGCTATTGCTACTACAGGTGGTGCCCTATTTGGAACCAGTACAGTTACAACCTACGTTGAATCTGCTTCAGGCGTCTCAGAAGGTGGCAGAACAGGGCTAACAGGTATAGTTGTGTCTATTTTATTCTTTCTTTCTTTGTTTTTTCAACCAATAATAGCTATAGTCCCAGGTGCTGCAACAGCGCCAGCTTTGATAATCGTCGGCGTAATGATGTTATCGAATATAAGAAGCATAAAATGGGAAGATTTTACTGAAGTTTTTCCAGCTTTCGTGGCAATGATAGTAATGCCTTTAACTTATTCCATATCTAACGGAATAGCTTTAGGCTTTATAACCTATCCTTTAGTCAAATTGTTCACTGGCAAAGGTAAAGAAGTTCACTCGTTAGTATACGTTTTGTGTGCTTTATTTATCATCTACTTTATTTGGCTTTAAATCATTTATGTAGGAAGTGAGTTTAACAATGATTTCGGCGGTGGTTTTAGCGGCTGGTGAATCCGTAAGAATGAGGACTCCAAAACAGATTTTGCCTTGGGGAGACAAATCTGTTTTAGAAACCGTTGTTACTAGACTTTTGAAATGTCAATATATAGATGATGAAATAATAGTCGTTTTAGGAGGCAACTTTGAGAAGATAAGTCCCGTTTTTGCAAAGTATGAAGACCACCGTTTGAAAATTGTAAAGAATAACGATTACAAAAAAGGTATGTTAACAAGCGTGTGGAGAGGTTTAAAATCATTATCCAAAGATTCTGAATTCATACTCTTCACACTTGGAGACATGCCTTTAATCAAAATTCAAACTTTCAACGAACTTACTAGCTATGCGATAAATAGCAAAACAATTATATTGGCACCTACTTATCAAGGAAAAAGAGGTCATCCATTGATTGTAAACAAAAGTCAGATACCAGATATTTATCAATTATCAGGACCTGGGGGATTGAGAACACTCTTAAGTGAACATCCTGAAAGGATAACTCTTCACAAGGTTGACGATGAAGGCATTATCATCGATATTGATACAATTGAAGACTACAATATGTATCTAAAAAAACAAAAGGGAGATGATCGTGAGTGAAGAAAAGTGCATCCTTTTTTATGTTCTTATTTCTTTTAACTTTTGCACACGTAATATTTGCCAATACCCTAACGGTTACTGATATGGCTGGAAGGGAGGTAACAATCCCTTCTAATATAGAACGTATCGTAACAACCTACAAGCCGGCTACTCAATTTGTATTTGCATTAAACGCCCAAGAAATGCTTGTAGGTGTGGATAATAAATCAACAAAAGAAAAATTATTTACTTTAATCTATACAGATGTCGAATCTTTAATAGAAGTAGGTTCAAAAAGAGAAGGAGTAAATATTGAAACTATTGCTTCCTTAAATCCTGATTTAGTAATATTATTTCCACATAACCAGGCTGAATTCACCGCTTTCAAATTAGAAACGCTGGGAATCTCCACCATTATTATCAATCCAGAAAGTTTAGAAGAAATAAGAGAAACAAATAGACTATTAGGTGAAATATTAGGATTAGAAGATAGAGCAAAAAATGTAGATAACCAGTTTGATGATATCTTAAAACTACTAGAAAAGGCTAAAAATTTGCCAGAAGATCAGAAAAAAGTTGTCTATTTTGCTAATTCTCAACTACTAGATACTGTGGGAAAAAATATGATGCAAACGGATATAATAAAGTGGGCTGGCGGAATAAATCCAGCAGCAAAAAGCGATGTAGGGTTCATAAAGATATCTCCAGAGCAGTTAATAGCTTGGAATCCTGATGTTATAGTTACATCACAAACATTTCAAGGTGACATCGAGGAATTGTATAAAGAAGTAAAATATCAAAACGTTAAGGCTTTTAAAAACAAACAAATATATCGCTTCCCCTCCATCCTTGAACCATGGGATTATCCTAACCCATCATCTTATTTGGGTATGTTATGGTTAGCAACAAAAATACATCCTGAACTTTTTTCGGATATCGATTTCGATAAAGTAGCTGATGAATTTTATTACACTTTGTACGGAGTTTCATACAGTGAATTGTTATCTAAAACTGGAAATTAAATAACTAAACTTATTTATACGGAGATATTAATATGCCCATTCAAAATAAAAATCAAACCCTAGGTCAACATCAAAAAAGAACCCTTCTCTATCTTTTATTAATTTTGCTATTGGTATTTACAATCTCACTTTTCGTTGGAAGATACAAAATTTCTTTCGTTGAAATCACCAACACGATAAAAAATTTACTCTTAGGCACTGAGGAACAAAGAAACAACGACTGGTTAGTTTTCTACCACATTCGGTTACCTAGAATGATACTGGTAATATTTGTGGGTTCCGTTTTATCTATAACTGGTGCAACATATCAAAGTGTTTTTAGGAATCCGTTGGCTTCTCCATCAATTCTTGGTGTATCAGCGGGTTCAGCATTTGGAGTAGCTTTAGCTATTTTGATCAGTGAAGAGTCTTTAATTGGTACATACTTATTATCTTTTGTTTTAGGGCTAGTTGCCGTTCTTTTTACTTTTTTCATTTCTGTTTGGAGTAAAGTGAAGGGGGTTACCGTCCTTGTTTTGGCAGGAATGGCGGTAACCTCTTTCTTCAACGCCTGTGTCTCTTTAGTACAATACTTAGCAGACCCTTACGAAAAATTACCTAATATTGTTTTTTGGCTAATGGGGAGTTTCAACAGGGCAGGTTGGAGAGAAGTATATATTTCATTATTTACAATGCTTCCAGGGATAATAATTCTTCTTATTTTACGATGGTATTTGAACGTTATGTCTATGGGAGAAGAAGAAGCATTATCCATGGGAATAAATGTACGAAGAATGAGGATTTTATTGATCATTGTGAGTACCGTTATGGTTGCTCCTACAGTGGCTGTTGCTGGTCAAGTAAGCTGGATTGGATTGATTACTCCGCATATTGCGAGGTATATAATAGGTGCAAACCACAGGTACATGCTTCCTGCAACATGCCTCTTAGGGTCTGTTCTTTTGCTTATAATGGACGACATCGCAAGGACAATCACACCAGCAGAGATTCCCATCAGTATTGTTACCGCGTTTATAGGTGCACCGTTTTTCGTTTATCTTTTATTGAGGAGAAGAGAAAGTGGGTGGAATCAATGATATCTATTAAAAATATATCTTTTTCATATGACACGGTGGGGGATACCATTAAAGATATAAGTTTTGCCTTGAACAAAGGGGAATTGGTTGCCTTGTTAGGGCCCAATGGTTCAGGTAAAACAACTATACTAAAATGCCTAAACGGTATTTTAAAACCAAAAACAGGTGAAATATTCGTAGAAAATTATAATATTAAAGATCTAAGTTATAAAGAAATTGCAAAACTTATAAGTGTAGTTCCTCAGGAACGCTCTGCCGTTTTTTCATACCTAGTGATAGACATTGTAGCAATGGGAATAACTCCCTATCTTCCCTTTGGAAGGATGCCTACAAAAAAAGATTATAAAGAGGCATATACAAAGTTAGAATTTTTTAATATTCAACACCTTGCTGAAAAGAATTATAACCAATTGAGCGGTGGAGAGAAACAGTTGGTGCTAATTGCAAGAGCTTTGATGCAAAATACAGATTACCTGATCATGGATGAACCTACGTCTCATTTGGATTTTAAGAATCAACATCTATTAATGAAAGAATTAAAAAAATTGAGTGAAAACGGAAAAGGAGTTATTACAGCTCTTCACGATCCTAATTTGGCTTTAAGATTCTGTGATAGAATAATAATGGTAAAACAAGGTGAAGTAATTTTTATCGGTGAAAAAACCGAAGTAATGAACTCACAAAATTTACAAATCCTCTACGACGTACCGGTTTCGATGAACAAAGTGGAAGACGTAAGCATAATATACATAAACTAATAAAATTTTTAAAAGTTTATATCCTTAGAAGGTGAAATTATGGAAGAAACGAAAATAAAGGAAAAAGCACAATTTAAAGTAAGCAAGGGATTTCCAGTCTTAGGTACGTCTATAGATAGAGGAGGAGTTAATTTTGGTGTTTTCACGAGAAACGGAACATCAGTTACTTTAGAGATATATGAAAATTACTATGATGAAGAACCAACTTTTAAATATGTTCTCGATAAAAAAGAAAATAGAACAGGCAATATTTGGCACGTTTTTGTTGAACAAGCAAGAGCAGGTATGTCCTATGGTTGGCGTATTGATGGACCTTACAATCCAGAGGAAGGGTTTAGATTCAACAAAAACAAATTACTCTTAGATCCGTATGCTAAAGTAATTGGAGGAAGTTTAGATTTTTCGGAAGAATCCATTTTTGGTTATAACAAAAATGATCCTAAAAAAGACCTAAGTTTTTCTACTTTGGATTCTGCAAGATCTCAAGTCAAATCTATCATTTGGGACAGTCGTGAATATAATTGGAAGAATGATAAGCATCCACGTTATACACTAAACGATATGATTATTTATGAACTGCATGTCAGACTTTTCACGATAAATCCAAATTCTAATGTTGAACATCGAGGAACTTATAAGGGAATCGTAGAAAAAATAAATCATTTAAAAGATTTAGGTGTAAACGCCCTTGAACTGATGCCCATCTTTGCTTTTCCTTTGAACGATAATCTTAACGTTAATCCAATAACTGGTGAAAAATTAAAAAATGTATGGGGTTATAATCCGGTAAACTTTTTTGCTGTAACGAGTAATTACAGATATGGTGTAAAAATTGGTGAAGAAATAATTCAATTTCAAGATTTAGTTTTTGAATTACACAAAAATGGAATAGAAGTGATCTTGGACGTAGTTTTTAATCACACAGCAGAAGGAAATGAATTAGGGCCGACTCTCAACTTTAGAGGATTAGAAAATTCGGTTTATTATCTATTGAAGAAAGATAACCCAAGATATTATGAAAATTTTTCAGGGACTGGAAACACTATTAATTCTAGTCATTATGTGGTAAAACAAATGATTTTGGATAGTTTGAGGTATTGGGTTTCCGAGATGCATGTAGATGGTTTTAGATTTGATCTAGCTTCTATTTTAGGAAGAGATTCAAAAGGAAATTGGATTGGCGATCTGTCTTTGTTAAAAGACATTGCTGATGATCCCATCTTGGCAGGTACTAAACTCATAGCAGAAGGTTGGGATGCTGCTGGAGGATACTACGTTGGTGATTTTCCCACTGGATGGGCTGAATGGAATGGAAAATTCAGAGACACAGTAAGAAGATTTGTGAGAGGTGATAATGGTTTAGTTTCAGATTTAGCAACAAGGATAGCTGGAAGCCCAGATCTATTTGAAAAAAGAGGTAGAAAACCCTACCATAGTGTCAATTTTATTACTTCACACGATGGATTTACCATGTGGGATTTAGTCTCCTACAACAACAAGCACAATGAAGCTAATGGGGAAAATAACCTTGACGGAACCAACGCTAATTACAGTTTCAATTATGGAGTTGAAGGAGAGACTACCGACGAAAATATAATAAAACTCAGAAAACAACAAATTAAAAATTTTATCACAATATTGATGGTATCACAAGGGTTACCAATGATTTTAATGGGTGATGAGTTTTGTAGAACTCAATTTGGTAACAACAACGCTTACTGTCAAGATAACCCCACTTCATGGGTTGACTGGAACAGAAAAATAAAATTTAATGACATATTTAATTTCACAAAAAATATGATTAACTTTAGAAAAACCCATTGCGCACTTAGAAGAGACAGATTTTTCACTGGAAGGGATTTAAGTGGTGATGGAATAGCAGACATAACTTGGCATGGAGTCAAACCATTCAAACCTGATTTTGGATATTATTCTCATAGTCTTGCGTTCATGATAAGTGGCGATGACTATATTCAAGGCTGCAAAGAAAAAGACAGCGATATATACGTAGCTTTAAATGCTTTCATAAAGGATTTACAATTTGAAATTCCAAAATTACCAAACGGGAAAAAATGGTATAGGGTAGTAGATACATCTGAAGAATCTCCCAACGATTTCCTCTTAGAACCTTCTATAGTCAAAGCCAATCACTACATTGTACATTCAAGAAGCTCTATAGTTTTAATTTCAAAATAGCAAAAGGAGGAGTTTCATAATGCTTACTGATATTGAAATTGCTAGATCTGCAAAGCTAAAAAAAATCGATTTAATCGCCAACGAACTGGATATTCCAGAGGAGTACTACAATTTATACGGAAAATATATCGCCAAAGTTTCCCACAAATATTTGAATGAACTTAATTTCAAAAATGATGGTAATTTAGTAATGGTTACCGCTATTACTCCAACTCCTGCCGGTGAAGGAAAAACTACAACAAGCATCTCTCTATCCATGGCTTTAAACAAAATTCACAAAAGATCGATAGTAACGCTAAGAGAACCTTCTTTGGGCCCAGTAATGGGTATAAAAGGAGGCGCGGCAGGAGGTGGGTACTCTCAAGTCCTCCCCATGGAAGACATAAACTTACATTTCACAGGGGACATTCACGCCGTTTCCTCAGCCCATAACCTGGTGTCCGCAATTTTAGATGATTACATAAAGTATAACAAATGTGACATAGATTCAACCGAAGTCTCTTGGCCTCGAACTATGGACATGAACGATAGGGCATTGAGAGAAATAATAGTTGCCTTGGGTGGAAAGAAGAATGGTTATCCAAGACAAGACGGTTTTATTATCACCGCTGCTTCAGAAATAATGGCAATATTGTGTTTGATAGAAAATCTAGAAGACTTAAAGAAAAAATTATCAAATATTGTAGTCGCAAAAAACTCAAAGGGAGAACCAGTAACTGTAAAAGATTTAGAAATCACTGGGACCCTTTCTGTACTGTTAAAAGACGCAATTAATCCTAATTTAGTTCAAACAATAGAAAACACACCTGCCTTCGTTCATGGTGGACCCTTTGCAAATATCGCTCATGGAACCAATTCTATTTTAGCAACCAAACTTGCTTTGAAACTTTCTGATTACGTTGTAACCGAAACAGGTTTTGGTTCTGATTTAGGAGGAGAAAAATTCTATGATTTTGTTTCACCGACTTTTGGACTAAAACCATCGGCAACAGTTTTGGTAGCTACAATAAGGGCTCTAAAATACCACGGTGGGCAAAATCTAAAAGATTTGAATACTCCAAACCTTGAAAGTTTAGAAAAAGGATTGCCTAACTTGCAGGTTCATGTTGAAAATCTTAAAAAATATAATATCCCTGTGGTTGTTTCTTTAAATAAATTTTACTCAGATACGGATGACGAGATCAATATGGTAAAAGACTACTGCAATAAATTAGGTGTAGAAGTTAGTGTCAACGAAGGATTTGAAAAAGGTTCGGAAGGTGCCATAGATTTAGCTGAAAAAGTGGTAAAAGTTAGTGAACCTAGATCCAAATTAAAAAGTATTTACGACTTTGAAGATCCTTTAGAAGTTAAAATAGATAAGTTAGCAAAAAATATTTATCGTGCCGCCGAGGTTAAATACTCTTCCCAGGCATTATCATCTATGAATTTTTTAAAAAAATACGGATACGAGAATCTCCCTGTAATTGTTGCAAAAACACAGTATTCCATATCAGATGACCCCAAAAAGCTTGGATTCCCAAAAGATTATACTTTTACAATAAGAGATTTTGAACTTTCAGCAGGTGCTGGTTTCATTGTTGCATTGGCAGGAGATATATTGAGAATGCCTGGTCTTTCAAAGGTTCCCAATGCAGTCAACATGGACATTGACAAAGAAGGAAACATCTCCGGGTTATCGTGAACATTCAAACAGAAAGAGACGTATTTGCTTTATTGAAAACAAAGAGATCTAGCAATCGCTTTTAGGAGGTATCACATTATGTTAATTGAAGTAAAAAATATTATTGATAAAATAAAAACAGAAATATCGTCATTTAAAGAAAAACTTTCCTATGAACCCAAACTAGTAAGTTTGGTTGTTGAACCTGATGAATCTACTAAATCCTATCTCAATTCGCAAAAAAGAAATGCAAAAAAATATGGAATCAACTTAGAAATTGTTGAAAGTAATGATTTGATTAATGATCTAAGGATATATAACGAAGACGACGCTACAGATGCCATTTTTGTGGCAAGACCTTTAAAGAAAGGATACACTGAATTAGATATAGCAAAACACATCGATCCTGAAAAAGATGTCGAAGGGGTAAGTTTACATAACATTGGTTCTATGTTTTACGAAAAAGAATTATTTGTACCTTGCACAGCAGAAGCGGTTGTGAAAATAATAGAAGATACAACCGACGTTAGAGGAAAGAATATCGTCATTCTTGGAAGAAGTACTACGGTAGGAAAACCAGTTGCATTAATGCTTCAAAGGCACGGAAGGGATGCCACAGTCACCATCACACATACAAAAACTAAGAACTTAAAAGAGATAACCACAAAAGCAGATATTTTGGTTGTTGCAATAGGAAAGGCTAATTTCGTTGATAGAAGTTTTGTAAAAGAAGGAATGATCGTTATCGATGTAGGGATTAACGTAGTAGATGGTAAGATAGTTGGTGATGTTGATAAAGACGTCTCAGAAATTTGCCAATTAACGCCTGTGCCCGGTGGAGTGGGAAGTGTCACAACAGCTATCCTAATGAGAAATGTTTTTAGAGCAGCTATCAATAAAAAAGGAGATCTATAATCTTGAAGTATGATTTTGATGAAATAGTTGATAGAAGGAATACAGAATCCGCAAAATGGAAAGCCGTTAAAAAACTTTATGGTAGAGACGATGTTATTCCAATGTGGGTTGCCGACATGGATTTTAAATCTCCACCTGAAGTAATTGAAGCATTAAAAAAGCGAGTAGAGCATGGGATATTTGGATATCCAATGTTAGACGATGATTACTTTGATCCTTTTATAAATTGGATTAGGGACAGGCATGGCATTGAGATAAAAAAAGAATGGATAGTAACAACTTACGGTGTGGTTGACGCTTTAAAAATGGCCATTCTTGCTTACTCAAAGCCAGGAGACAACGTTGTAATTCAATCACCTGTTTATTATCCTTTTTATAACATCGTCAATTCCAACGGACGGATGATATTAAAAAATTCTCTAAAATTTGAAAACGCTAATTATAGCATGGACTTTGATGATTTAGAAAAAAAATTATCCCTCAAAAGAACTAAGTTATTCATCTTATGTAACCCACACAACCCTGTTGGAAGGATTTGGAAAAGGGAAGAATTAGAAAAGTTAGTCCGATTATGTAATAAACATAACGTCCTCTTGTTATCGGACGAAATACATTCAGATCTGGTATTTTCTCCTAACAAGCACATTCCAATATCTTCGATCTCACAAGATATAAAAGAGAGTTCTTTAACTTTTTATGCTCCAAGTAAAACCTTTAATTTGGCTGGTTTAAAAGCGTCATTTGTTGTTATTCCAAATGAACAATTACGAACAGAATACAAAAACATGATCGAGAGTCTTACAAGCGATAAATTAAATATCTTTGGAATGGTTGCAGCCAAGGTTGCTTACGAAAGAGGTAAAGACTGGCTTGATGATTTACTAAATTACTTGAGAGACAATATCGATCACCTATACGATTTTTTCAATGAAAAACTACCTAAAATAAAATTACAAAAACCCGAGGGAACATATTTGATGTGGTTAGATTTTAGGGAATATGGAGATGAACAAAAAGTCAAAGATATACTCGTAAACAAAGCAAAAGTTGGTTTAGAAGAAGGTAGCATCTTTGGAGAAGAAGGTAAAGGCTTTTTTAGAATGAATATTGGATGCCCTATGTCTATTTTAAAAGAGGCATGCAACAATATTTATAATGCTTTTAAAGATTTATAAAAGTACAAATAGTATGGTGGGGAGCCCGGCGAAGGGGCGTTTTGTATAAAGTTTTAATGTTTCCAAAATCAGTAAAAAACACAAAACTAAGGAGGCAATTAACTTTGAGAGATTACAAAAAAATCTACTACGAGTGGTTAAATAGTCCATATATTGATGAAAGAGCAAAAGAAGAATTAAAAAGTATCGAAAACAATCTAGAAGAGATAGAAGAAAGGTTCTACAAAGATCTCGAATTTGGAACAGCTGGATTGAGAGGAAAGTTAGGTATAGGTACTAATATGATGAATATATACACTGTAGGCAGAGCATCTCAAGCCCTTGCTGATTATATTACTGATTTCGGTGAAGAAAGGATGAAGATGGGCGTTGTAATAGCCTACGATGTACGGCACTTTTCTAAAGAGTTTGCAAAAGAATCAGCATTAATCCTTGCAGCTAACGGCGTTAAAGCTTATTTATTTGATGATATTCGGCCCACACCCGTTTTATCCTTTGCTGTAAGATATTTGAAAACTACTGCTGGAATAGTCGTTACCGCTAGTCACAATCCTAAAGATTATAATGGTTACAAAGTTTATTGGGATCAAGGGTCTCAAATATTAGATGATGTTGCCAATGGAATAGTAGAAAAGATTGAAAAGATAGGATACGATTTCAGTAAAATAAAAAAAATAAGTGAAAAAGAGGCAATAAGTCAAAATTTACTTCAATATATTTCAAAAGAAGTCGATGAGGAATACATTCAAAGAGTTGAAAGTTTGGCTTTAAGAGATGAAGATGTAGATAAAAATATAACAATAGTTTACACACCTTTGAATGGGACATCAAACATTTTTGTCAGAAGGGTACTTAAAGATAGAGGTTTTAAAAATGTATTCATAGTTAAAGAACAAGAACTACCTGATCCAGATTTCAAAAGCGTTGCCAACCCAAATCCAGAATACGAAGTAGCTTTTGAAGAGGCAAAAAAATTAGGTTATGAAAAAAATGCCCATTTACTTTTGGCAAATGATCCCGATGGAGATAGAACCGCTTTAGAAATTTTAGATGACAACAATTACAAAATGTTAAACGGTAACCAAGTTGGAGCTCTTTTGGTTAATTATATACTGGAAAGTAAAAGTGAAAAAGGATGTTTAGAAGATAACTCTGTTATCATAAAATCAATAGTTACAGGAGATCTTACAAAAAGAATTGCAAAAAAATATAACGTTGATGTTATTGAAACACTCACGGGATTTAAAAATATTTGTGGGAAAGAAAACGAATTAGAAAAAGAAGGAAAGAAAAACTTCCTCTTTGGCTTTGAAGAAAGTATTGGCTATATAACAGGTACCTTTGTGAGGGATAAAGATGGTATTATTGCCTCAATGCTTATATCAGAGATGGCTGGATACTACTCTAAAAAAAATAAGAATTTAATTGACGTACTAGAAGATATTTATCAGGAATTTGGTTACGAGTTGGAAAACAATTATTCTCTTGTGCTTGAAGGAGTTGAGGGCCAGGAAAGAATCAAGCGAATAATGGAAAAGTTTAGAAACAACTTCCCCAAAGAAATGGGGGATCTCAAACTTGAACAATACGCTGATTATTTGAAAAGAAAGCTATACAATTTAACAACAGGAGAAATTAACAATATAACAGATATACCTTCTTCTGACGTTTTAAGATTCTGGTTTAACGATGGTTCATGGTATGCAATTAGGCCTTCTGGAACGGAACCAAAACTTAAAATATACATATATTCAAATGATAAAGAAAAAGAAAAGGCCCAAGCAAAACTCGATCAGATTAAAAATACCGTTGATAGTATCATAGAAAATGTAGTTTAAAGTTTCACACCTTATTGGGGGAAAAAACTATGATGGATATCAATAGTACATTTGATTCCACAAAAGATAAAGGGAAAATTGAAGGGTATATCTCAGAATTTTTATCATATCTGAAATTCGTCAAGCGAAGGGCAGACTCAACCATATATGAATACAAGAAAATATTGAATGGATATAAAAAGTTCGTTCAAATATACGGACTGAATCGAGGATGCTTTCTTAAATATCTTGAAGAGATCTCAAATTTATCTCAAAGAACGATAAAACTTAGGATAGTTGTTTTAAAATCCTTTTTGAACTATCTATACGAAAATGGAGAAATATCTGGAAAAAAATATTGGAAAGATGCAAACGCAAAGATTCCAAGTGACGTTCCCAAAGGTTTGACAGAAAATCAAATAAAAGTTTTTTTCTCCGTTATTGAAGATAAATTCGACAAAACTTTCTACTCATTGTTGTTAAAAACGGGTTTAAGAATTTCAGAAGCCTTATCGTTAGAAAAGGAGCAGATTATTTTTTATAACGATCATGCTGAACTTGTTATAAATGGAAAAGGGAACAGAGTAAGATATCTTAAAATATCCAAACAATACGCAGAACAGTTAATAACCTTTGCAGAAAAAAACACCTCGAAGGGGGGTCAAGGTAAGAAGTATATCTTTTCAAATGGCAACGATATCCCCATATCTTCTAGAACTATGGAAAGAAGATTTCAAGATTACGTTATAAAAGCCAACAAAAAGATCGATCAATTGAGGATAAACGGTTATAACAATATAAATTATATTAATGCAACACCTCATGCTCTAAGGCACACATGCGCAAAAAGGCTTTTGAATTCTGGAAAAAATTTGGAGGAAGTGCGATATATACTTGGACATACAACCATTTCAACTACCGGAATATACGTTAGATCTGATAGCCATAGTTCAGTTCTGGATCAAATATAATATTGAAAATTCAAAGTTATTTTCCAAAAAAAGTTCCCCGTTAAGTTGGGGAACTTTTTGATAAAATTTTATAAAAAAATATTTTTTTGTTTATTATATATTGAGCTTTACATTGTATAGTAGCTTTGCAAGAGTATAAGGTATTTGTTATTAAATAACTATTTTATAGAATAAAAGAGATATGTTTAATATAAAAATGTTATATAACGTAAAGTAATATTTATAATACATATCGAACTTGGAGAAAAGAAATATAACTAAACATATCAATAGTAAACTAATGATTTAGATTTTTCCAGTGACAAATAAAAAAAGTAGATAATTTATTGAAAGTTAACAAAGACATTCTTGTCGGAAAACCTAAGTTTTCCGACAAGAATGAATTAAACAATCAAATAATACAAATTTTAACCTATGGAATTCTTTATTTATAATAATTACAGTACACCTCTTTGTAAGAAGCCCTGAGAGCCTTTGAATTTTGAAATAAATATAAAAACTAATTTATAAAATTTAACTCTCAAAATTAAGCGTTTTACGAAGACACTTTTCTTTGGAAAGTATTAGATAAAAAATTTTGCCTTCATTAAAGAAGAAAATTTAATTTTTCCTTCTTAATCAGGAAGTCATCTTATATACATTGTATATTTGTATCATTTTGTATATATTCACAAAGCTACACTAACTAACATACTGGTTCTTTCCACTGATTGTTGAACCCTACCCATTATCCTCAAGAAAAAGAACTTTCTGTCTCAACATCTCAAATTTGTTTCTTCCATACATTATCCTTTTGATAACTTTTACTTCATTCACAGAACCTTCTGCTAGTCAATTGTTGTATTCATATATGATAGCATTTCTAACCGCTTAACTATTTCTTCCATTCCCTTCATCCTCTTTTAAGTGATTTTCATCAATTATATTACCAGAGGCTAATCAAGTCAATCGTTGATGAAAAGAACCACTTTTCGTTTAGTAAGTGCAAACAAAAGCTTGTTTAGATTAGAAAACAATATCAAATATATTTTTTATGGTAATTTTTTTATAGGAAATTATTTCTTCTGCGTAATCAGTATTTATTAATGATCCACAATATTTATCTTTAGCAAGAACTTTTTGAAAAATTCGAGTGTTGGAATATGTCTTAACGCGAGAATTATCTTGAATAAGTTGACTTCTATATTTAGACAAAATATTCAATTTCTCTTCAATTACTGAAGATATATCTATAAACATTGATCCCTTTCCATTATACAAGTTTTGAGAATAAAAAAAGACATGTTTACACGTATGCTGTTCGCCCAGCTCAGGATATATGTTTAATCCAGCCTTATATATCGCATTTTTTACTAACAAATAAGACTCCAAATGGTCAGGATGTTCATCAGTATAATGAGAAGTTAAAATAACGCCCGGAGTATACTCTCGTATAATCCGAATAATTCTCTTTTGTTGATCAATAACGGTATGTTGAATATTAGCATCTTCAAAAAATAGACATTTTGTACTAATATTTTTATACCTATTTTCCACAAATTTAGATTCTTTAAGTCTTTCAATTTTATCGCCGTTACTTGAATGCTCCCCAGCACTCAAATTGATGATTTTAATTTTATATTCATTAGCATGAAGTAAAATAAAACCACCGATGGAAATTTCTGCATCGTCTGGATGGGGAGAAAAGATAAGAATGTTTATCAAAAATATGTCACCTCCTTTCCTCTGCTTGAATAAATTTTTATTTTCTCCTTTTGCTCTTTTTCATTTTTTCTCGCTCTTCTATTTCTTTATTTCTTTTCTTATTGATGTTGAAGTCTATCTTACTTTTCATAAAATTCTCTTCTCGTTTTAACTTAATGAAATTTTTATATCTATCCTCACTTATTATTCCGTCTTTTACCCCTTTTAATACAGCACATCCTTTTTCAACTGTGTGGGTGCAATTCCTAAATTTGCAATGTAAACTCAATTCTTCGATGTCTGAAAAAGCGCTGTTTGAATTGTAACTACTCCATAAAGAAACCGAACTTAAGCCAGGGGTATCTATTATACATCCTAATCCTTCTCCGAGATAAATAAGTTTTCTGAAGGTTGTAGTATGTTTGCCTCTTTGAGTTTTTTTACTAATTTCTCTTGTTTTGAATATCTCTTTACCAGCAATGTGATTGATTAAGGTTGATTTACCAACACCGGATGAACCTATAATTACGGAAGTAGTTCCTTCAAGTAAGTAAGGAAGAAGTAATTTTATGCTAGAATCTTCGTAGATACTTGTTGCTATCACTTCAAGATTAGGATAAAGTTCCTTTATTTTTTTAATATTCTTTTCAACATTTTCTGCAAGGTCTTTCTTCGTAAGCACAAGAAGGCTCTTAGAATTTGGCCAAGAGAAAGCATATAGATATTTTTCCAATAATCGTAAGCTAAAATTCTCATCAGTTGACATACAAAAAATTATATAATCCACGTTACAGGCAATAATTTGTTCTGAAAATTGTTTACCCCTCATTTTCCTGGAGATCCTATTTTTTCTTCGAAAAAGGTGATCAATTAAAACTTCTTTTTCATTACCTGTATATTGAATAGAAACCCAATCTCCCACATATGGGAATTCTTTTGCATCTTCAATTTCATAGCTGTATCTCCCTTTAAGTTTCCCAATCAATTCACCCTTTGGTGTCATAACAAGATAATTTTCTTTACTGACAAAGGTGATTCTACCAATATTATCATTAATTGGACTATCTCTAAAAAAATTAAAATAACCATATTTCTTCATTATTTCTTCAACCATTAAAAATCCTCCTTATTACAAATTCATTCTTTTGGTTTTGCTATGTCTTTTAAAATAGAGGCTGATAAAAAGTACATTAAGAAAAATCCTCCTGCTGATAATATTAATGTCCAGTAAATAGGATAAAAATCATTCATAATTCCATATATCATCTGTCCAAGAGGAATAGAGATAGTAGCAAGAAGATTGACTATGGAGATAACCCTTCCTAAAAATTTAATTGAGACTAATGTTTTAAACATAACTGATGATGCGATATTCATAATTTCTATTATGGCAACAATTATACCGCTAGCTATGCATAAGATAATTATTGTTGAAAGTTGACCGAGAATTTGAAAGTAATTGAAAATGACAATGGTGGCTAAGACTGTAAAACCAATAGTAATTCCGAAGATTAAGGGAGGTAATAAATTAGCGGCGTCTTCTTTTTTTAGTAATTTCATGGCTATAAATGGAGCTATTAAAACCATCACCGATAAAATAGCCTCGTAACCACCAAATACTATATCAGAGACATTCAATTTATTTCTTAAAAAAAACACTAAGCTTATGTTGAAAGCGGAGGTGAGGAAAAAGTTTGTCAGTGGAGCGAGGATTACTAATTTTCTTAAGAATGGTTCTTTTTTTACAAGGTTAACCCCATCTAAAAAATCTTTCCAAATTGTATTTTTAACGTTTTCTTCACCATCTTTAATATCCTGAGTATGCATAAAAAGAAGAAGCACAGATCCGAGGAATGATATAACGCCTGCCATTATTAGTCCTACACCTACTCCAATGGTGGCATAGAACGTTGCTGCTAAAAGAGGACCAATAATCCCCACTATCCCTTCATCAATATCTGCAAAAGAGGTTGCCACACCTATTTCTTCTTTTTTTACTATAAGGGGTATTATTCCAACGGATGAGCTGCTATAAAATGTTTCAAATGTTTCCAATAATATGACTAATACATAGATTATCCAAATAGTTAAAATAATTCCTGATTCATGAAGTATTCCAAATAAAGCTATTGTGACTCCTGAACAAAGCCCTAAAAAAAACATCCAGTTTCTTCTGTCGAAACGATCCCCAAAAACTCCTGCAATGGGGGAAAATAACAATCTTGGAAAGATAGTTATGGATAGCATAGTTGCAAAAAGAGTAGCAGAACCTGTTGTATCCAAAACATACAATGAAAGCATAAATTGAACAATGTTGCTTGCTGCCATAGTAAAAGCACTGCTAAACCAATAGAACATATAATTTCTGTTGTGAAATAATTCTTTCAACTTTTAGACCTCCTAAAAAGTACGTGTATAAGCAATTGAGTAACTTTTTATATCCCATCGGATCTTAAAAAGAGACTCATCTTTTTAGAAAGGTCTATTTTTAAAAACCGAAGGGATAGCCGACTTTCGAATATTTGCTATTAGTACACATAATATATTCATATTCAGCATAGAACCACCCCTTTTTCGGTTTTTATTCAAACTTAGATATATTATACAACGTTTTTCCCTATGAACTTATTTCAGATGTTGTTTCCTTATTTTTTCTGTAGCAACTCTTTTCGGTACAAGAAAACCTTACATATTGTACTCTTTGCAATTAACTCTGCTCAAGTACTTCAACCAAATTGGTAGTTTCAAATCGTTTGGAATTTTGTAAAGCCTTTTCTTTATAATATGAGTATTTACTTGGATCATATAATAGCAATTTTACTTTTTCTAACCATTCTTGAATATCTTCGGGATTTTCTACAGTCATTTGTTCATTGCCAGCTGCTTCTGGTATACCTCCAATATGACTAGCTAAAATCGGTATTGAATTTATATTAGCTTCTACTATTCCTCTTCCAAAACCTTCCTTACACAAAGAAGGGAGGAGATAAATTTTGCCAGTTTCATATATCTTTTTTATATCTTGTTGTCTTTGTTTTAATGTAATATTAGGAATGCTATCAATTTCTTGTTGATATTTCAAAGGTGCAGGTCCCCAAGTTTCATAAATAACAAACTCTTCATTTTTGAAAATCTTGGCAAGAGATAATATTATTTCTATGCCCTTAACTTTGATAGGATTAAAAAAAAGTATTCGCTTTTTTTTATATTTTACAGATAAAGATTTATATTTTTGTTGAGGAAATAAAGGATAAACAACTGTTGTTTTTGATTGAAGCTCACTAGGTAAACGGTTACGAATGTCATTTGAAATGCATATAATTCTTGAAACAGTATTTGACCGAAGTACATCGAACTCATTATTTGAAATTATCATATTTTCTGAAGAAATGTGACTGTGAAAAAAATAAATAATTTTACATCCTTTTTCTACCGCATATCTACTTAATTCATATAATCCGTTTAATTGAGAAAATATAATATCTGGTTTATATTTATTAATAAGTGGCAAAGCATAATAATAAAAATTTTCTCTATTAGGGGAAAAGCATCTTCCAAAGACATTATTCACTTCTTCGTATTTTCCTTTTATAATTTTTTCATATTGCTTAGTATACAAATAATACCTTTCATTACAATTAATAGTTAACACATTGTAGCCCAACATCGCCAAAAACTCCAAAAAATCATTCATTGTTTCTTCTGCGCCCGATAATTGATAAGGAGGGAAACTGTTTGAATTACAAAATAGGATTTTCATTTTTGTATTTAATAGCTCCTTTAGCAACAGCAAATTCAATCATTCTTCCTACATATTCATAAATGCTTTCTAAACAACAAGTATAATTATTGATACATAAAATTCTATCGCAAAGATCTTGTATAATGCCTCTATTTTCCGCCACCTCGTTAAAAATCTTAGCAAATTTTTCTGTATTTATCTTGTCCAATAAAGTGGCAACTTCATTTTTATGAATCACATAATCAATTTGAGAAAATAAAAGTTGTATTGATAGCGTCTTACCATTCACCCTAAAATTTTCTAAGGAACTATTCAAAAAGCTATAAGGAATAAAATTCAAAAAAATAGCATGTTTGTATTCGAGATTATTACTTAAAATCACTCCTTTCTCACATAAGTTCTCATTGAATTTTGTACCTAAGAAAGGTGTTGCAAAGTAACGAGAATAAATAAACAAAGATTTTTTCTTTTTATATTTTTTTAAGGATTCGTAAGTCTCAAAAAGAGTTTTCATTGTTTCTCCATCATAAAAACACATAATTAGAAACTCAATCATTTCAAATTCTTTTTCACTCAACAAATTATAAGCTTCAATAAAAGCTGTTTTTTTATTTTTTTATTCATATTATTATATAAATCCTCATTTTGAGTTTCAAAGCCTAATTCAAATCCTTTACAACCACATTTTTTCATTCTTTCTAAAAGATGCCTATTTTTGCAAATGATTTCAGGCCTTGATAAACATATCCAATTGAACTTTAGCCTTTCTTTCTCAATTAGCCAAAGGAATTCATCCATCCATGTATCGCTAAATAATAAGTTATCATCATAAAAGTGATAATCAGAAATGTTATATTTTTCAATTTCTTTCTTAATTTCGTTAAACACTAAATGTGGTGATCTATACCTAACCGTCGTACCCCAAGTTAGATGGGTGGAACAAAAATCACATTTATACAGGCAACCTCTGGAAGCCATGATTGGTAAAGCATGTGAAGCTTTATTAATGTGGATATTCTCATTGTATCGTGTTAAATCAAAAATTTCCCAATTAGGAATTCCATATTTGTCAACATCATCTGAAAGATATATACATTTTTTTATATTTTCTCTTTCAGCTTGATCATATTTGGAGTTCATAACGATATTAGGAGGGTACTCCAGATTTTTGCATTCAAAAAAGACTTTTTTCAGTATTTTTCTAATGCTTCCTCGCCTTCACCGATGACGGAAAAATCGGCGCCACATTTTATAAACAGTTCAGGATCGACACTTACATGATTCCCACCACAAATAATTATTGGAGAAATATTCTTTTTGATTTTTTGAATAATATCTAAAGATTGAACTACTTGCATTGTTTTTACTGTTATAGCTAATGCATCTGGTCTTATTTCACAAATTCTTTTTGAAATTTCATCAGTAGATAATTCGTCAGGCAACGCATCAAGCAAAAAGCACTTTACTGAATTGCCAAAAACTTTATTAATATAAGAAAATAACATCGCTATCCCTAAGTGTGGAGGCTTATAAGTTTCCATTCCTTCAAATGGTGGTCTAACAAAAACCATTTTAATTTTTCTCAATTTATGTTCCCTTCCTTAAAATCAATTATAATTAATATGTCGGTAATATTTTTTGATCTTATTATCTAATAATTTACATAACTTACTTTTTTTAAATTCATCATATGAACACACCCCAAATTTTTCGCTCATTGTTAAAAAGTATTCAAATACCGCATACTCTATATGCATAAAGAAAAATAGATCTAATCTATTTTCTCCAGAATCAGGTTCTTTTTCGCTTATTGAAAGTACGAGTGAACTAAGAGATACATCATATTCATTTTGAAACTGACACATAGCATGATATAAACTCGATACGTCACTATTTACGAATTTAGGCACACTTTTACCATGTATGCTACCTTCATAAAATTGATGATATTTATTATAATAAGTAGTACCATAAAAAGGTATTAATGTTTGATATAAATTTTCTCTTGTATCATAATTGCAAAGATTGTTATTTTTCAAAAAATCAAACGAAATTCGAATATCTCTAAGAGATTCCAATGCCTCAAACATGATTATAAAAACGCTTATGTCAATATTACAACTTCTTAGAATATCAATAGCTTTTTGGTTTATTTTGTTATCAGTTTGTTTATTATAACGATTCAAGACCTCGTTGCTATTTGATTCTATACCTAAACTAATATGAAGCTTCCCACTATTTGCCAGCTCTATTATAGTTGTTTTATTATTAACTATTTGATCACTTCTCGTTTGAAAACTAATTTCTATGTTCGGATATAGTTTCCTTAGTTCTTCAATTATTCTTTTAGCTCTTAATGGATTTACAAAAAAATTATCATCAATAAAACTCACACATCTATATTTTAATTTTCCAAACTCTAACTTACATTCAGCCAAAACGTTTTCTACAGAGCGTGCTAACCAATAATTGCTTTTACAATTTACACAATAAGAGCAATTATCTAATCCCCAAGGCGAAAATTTTTCTACTATCGTAGCGATAAAAGCAAGCGAGATAGATAGAGTCACTATAGATGTGTTTCCGGCAAAATTAGCTACTATGAAAGCAACTATAAAAGAAACAATGTGAGACAATTATATTCATTTTCTCTCACAGCATCTAAGTTAGCATTATATAATTTCGCAGAAACTAGTACTGGTTTCTTTGAGTCATCATCAAATATTGTCAATAAGAGTGCAAAAATCATCATACATTTTCTGGGCTTCTTTAGCTTCAAATTCCCACATTTTTATAAAATTTTCATTTATGCTTTTGTATTTTAAATCTTTTGGCGAGTAGTTAAACTTCTTCATTACTTCAACAGGAATATATATTCTCCCATTATCAAAGTCTTCTCCTATATCCCTCAAAATATTTGTTATCCGCATCGCTTCCCCGAGCCTTATTTTATTAGTATCTATAAAATCAATATTTTTAGAAGCCAATATAGGAAGCAACATTTTTCCGACAGTTCCAGCAACATAATAACAATATTCTAAAAGTTCATCCTGAGTTTCTGGTTGAGTAAAATTAATATCCATTTTCTGCCCAACAATCATTTCATAAAACGGGGTAATATCCATATTATATTTTTCAAAGACATTTTTTAGAGCCCTCCATAAAGGTTCATTGGGAGTTTTACCATTGTCAAAATCAATTAATTTATTTTCTAATTCTTTCAATTTTTCAGGAGAATCATAGACATCAACCGCATCGTCAGCTACCCTACAGTATGCATAAACGGCATATATTGCATTGGCATTTTCTTCGTTTAACAGAGAAAAGGCTTTATAAAAGGTTTCTGAATTTTTTTTACTATGCTCTCACAATATTTATAATCTTCTTTTATACTAATTTGTTTCATTTTATATTTTTTATCATCATTTTCTAACCCCTTTTTCATCTTTATTTTATTGTAAACAATTTTTTTGTATTCAATTATTTCTTCTTTTGTTCACTTTCTTTTTCTTGTTTTTAGTTCTGGAATTGGAGTAAGTATATAGAGTACCTCTTTACCTTCTGGAGCTAATGACGGGTCTTCTTTTGTAGGAATATAAATATAAATTGAAGGATCCTTGGGATCTGTCCCTTGAAAGATATCTGATAAGTTCTTTTCAAAATCATCTGCAAACACAATATTGTGCAACCTGGTGTCATCACTAACTTTTTTATTCAACCCAAGATACATCAGAAATGCTGAACTTGAATAAACCATTTCATCAATTTTTTTATCGGTGTATTTGCCTTTATCCTTTTCTCTTTTTATAAGATTTTTCATAGCATATGGAAAATCTGCATCAACCAAAACATAATCAGCCTTTATAGTCTCTCCATTTACTTTGATTCCTTCAACTTTTTTGCTATTTACAAAAAGTTCTTGGACTTCAGAATTCAAATGTATTTTCCCACCTAATTCTTTAAAAAGTCTTGCCATTGATGTAGCCATAGTGTACATCCCACCTTGAATATATACCACACTCCGTAAACTGTTTCTATCATAGGAATTATAGTATATATATAAGGCCCATCATGTGGAGAAATACCGATGTAAAGTGTTTGGAAACTCAACATTTTCATTAATCTATCATCTTCAACAAATTTAGAAATTTAATTATATGCGTTGTTGAACGTTTTTAATCTAAATGAATTTAACAAAGTTTTTAGATTATAAAAATCTTTAACATCCCTAAAAGATTTTTCTATGAAATGTTCTTTTGCTACTAGATATCTTTTATAGGTTTGAGTTAAGTATTTATAATAACCCAAAGTATCTTTGTAACTTATTCCTTCAAGAAAATTTGATAAATCAGATAGATCAGTCGAAACATCAATTGATTAGTCTCTTGTATACTGTCTAGAATAAATGGGATTTAATTTCTTCATAGGAATATAATCATCTGGATTTTTTCCAACCCGCTTGAAAACTTCTTTATATACGTCTGGCATCATTACAATAGTTGGCCCCATATCAAATTTAAAGCCATTTTCTTCAATCTGGTACATTCTACAGCCAACTTTGGGATTTTCTTCATATATTTCTACATCATATCCATTATTTTGAAGCCTTATAGCACTTGCCCTGCTGTGCCAGCTCCTACAATGATAACTTTCTTTGACATAAAATTTCCCTCCTCAACATTTTTTTGAGTACCTTCAAGAAATTCTAAAAAAATCAATCAAAGGTATTTTAAATAAGGATCAGGGAGTTATTTAGCTCTATTGAGTATAATTATAAAAATCGTTTTTTTAAATTAATTGTTAAAAAGTAATAAGTTTTTATGTTTTATTGAAATCCAACAAAAAATTTAGTATATTGTTCCGTTTAGTTATCAAAAAACTTTTATTCTCGTTGCAAGTCCTAAAACAATATTAATATCTTCAATTAAAGCTATTGGACTGCTGATCTCATTTTGAAAAGATAAACCAGCGTATAAATTTAACCCATCAAAAATCCATATTTTATTCTTAAAATCCTGTACTCCATAAAAAGAAACCATGTAATTTTCAATAGAAAAATCATCATTAAAACCGATAGCGCCTTCTATATTTAAATAACTGTCTGATGAATCTTCTTTTATGATATTAACACTTGTTTTTGCAAAAGCTCCAAAGTTTCTAGAGATCATATGATCATTTGAGTTCACGCCCCATGCTGTTTCCTCATAATAAATAGCTCCAAAATCAAAATAGATAAAGTCGGCATCGTACCCTAATGCTGAAAAGACTGATGATTGGTTGTTGAATGTATTTGAATACCCGAGACTGAATTTCACTGGCACACCATTTAACTCATTAAACCCCCCTTTTATATATGCCCCGTTGTTAACTTGCGAAACTCCCGTTTCCATAAATCCAAACAGGCTCCATCTCAACCCCCATGCGGGATTAAATGTATCTATATAAATAAATCCTTCCTCAATAACCCCAGCTTCAGGGGTTAAAAAAGAAACAGAAAAGACAGATAAACCAACAGTAAAAATCACTAACAACGAAATAACTAATTTTTTCACTTCCTTCACCTCCATACATATAAATAATACTGTCTTCAGAAACTCTAAAACATGCAATGTAACCAAAGTTTAATGCCTACAATACCAAAGAATTATCTCCTCTTTATATAATTTTTTTGATACCAAAAATTTGCTACTAAATAACTATAATTACTATTAATTCTCACGAATAGTATAAACTTATTGTTTTGGATTAACCTGTTGATAATCGCTGCTGTCGACTATTTTCGTTCTTTTAGAGAATATTTGGAGATGGCTTCAGCCTTACCAGTATACATTTCCTCAGGTGTTACAAAACCTATCCCCTGATGAAGTCTCCGGTAATTATAGTAGTTAATAAAGGCATCTATTTCCTTCCTGGCTACGAGTATATTGGGATAATGGTCTTTTAAGTATACATGTTCATATTTTAGTGTTTTATGAAATACCTCTATTCTTCCGTTAGTCTCAGGATGTCTTACAGCTGTTCTTACATGCTTTATACCCAGCTTTTTAAGGTATTTCTTAAAACTTTTAGAGGTTGGTTGTGTACCGTTATCTGTTATTAAAATAGATTTCTTGGATTTGTCCAATAGATTTGCTTTTAATAAAGCATAATCTATTACCCTTTCCCAGTCTTTAGATGTCATAGTATATGTAAGTTCATGATGTATTATCTTTCTCGAGTATTTCTCGAGTATTTATCGAGTACAGAAATCAAATAACAAAAGCCTTTACCAACGGGTATGTAGGTAATATCGCTGTGTCATACCTGATTTGGTCCAGTTACCTTTAACTCTCTCTTGGTTATTTCACGTTTCTTTATCCTGTGAGTTCTTATCAGGTTATTTTCTTTAAGAACCCTATATACAGAAGAAGGTGATACGTATGCTACATTCTCCCTTATCATCATATATGCCAGTTTTCTATGGCTGATAGTTGGGTGTTCAAGGGCAAATTCAACTATAGCCTCTTTCTCTTCAGTAAGTAATGAATGAGCTCTTAAAGGTTTCTTTACTTCCTTTTCTCTTAACCATCTGTAGTATCTATTAGGATTAAGCTTTAATACTTTACATGTTTTATATACGGGCCATTTTGTCTCCTGAATAAGCTTTATAAGGGCTTGTTTAATCTGCGGTGAAAAATGTTTGCCTTTAAGAGAGCCGGACAGGCCTAGTCCACTTTTTTTTGAGAATTTGGTTTTCTATGGATAAGTCCACAATGGTCTTTTCAAGCTTTTTAACCTGGTCCTCAAGTTCTTTAATTCTTGGATCTTCCTTAGGCTTATTACCGTTAGCCTTCAGGCCTTCCAGACCGCCGTTCATAAATTGGTCAGTCCATCTTTGAAGGTCAGAAGGATATATATTATACTGACGGCATATTTCGGCTTTCTTAATATCACCGCGAAGACCTTCTAGAACAATATTCATTTTCTCTTCCGGTGTAAATCTTCTTTTTGGCATGGTAATTCCCTCCTACTGAATCTATTTTACCGTTAGTCCAGGGATATTACCATGAAATATTAGTTTTAAAATTCTCTGATTTTACACCAATGGTTCAGAAACATTATAGGAACATGAGTTTTGTAGCTAAGTCGGATAACTGCACGTATCCTAGTTCATCAATTTTCAGTAAGTCTACTTTGCTTAACTTTTTTAGATCTTCGTTAGCTCTCATTCTTCTGCATTGTCAACTAATTTGTAAAAAAACAAAAATATTATATAATTGTATTATACCATCTTTATCAACTTTTTCCCTTCTGTACAATTTTTTTCGACCAAACTCATTATGTAGGATTTTGGTGATAGTAGTAACTTTTCCTTTTACGGACACTTATTTTTGACGCACTTTTCATTTAATAAGTGCATTTTTTCTTATCCTCAAAGAATGATATAATATAAAATGATTCTTAAAGTTGATATTGAAAGAACAAAAAAGTGAAGAAGGTGAAATACAAATGGAAAGTTTAGGTTTGGAAGAAATAATTCAAACTCTAAGAAGCTTAAAGAAACAAATTGAGGAAAATTACAAAGCTGAAATTATAGGAATCTTTGGGTCTTACGCCCGAAGAGAAGAGAAAAGTGATAGTGACTTGGATATAATAGTTAGATTCGAAGAAGGAGCAACTTTGTTCGATTTAGCAGGATTATCAATTTTCTTACGGAAAAATCTGAATGTTAAAGTTGATGTTGTTTCAGATAGAGCTATAAGAGAAGAGTTAAAAGATAAAATATTAAAAGAAGCTATATTAATATGAAAAGAGACTACACTCTTTTTTTTAAAATTTTATAAGTTGGAGAAGATGTATGGCTAAAAGGCAAAAAACTACAAAAAAAAATACAAAATATAAAATTGAAGTTTTAATCGATTTGGCAAAGAGGGAACTACTCAATCACGGCATCACTAACTTCAATTATGAAAAGGTTATCTACGATGCCAAACTCAGCAAATCGACTGTTTATAAAAAGTTTGGAAAAAAGGATGAATTCATAATTTTTATTATTAAGAGTTTATTGGACGATTTCTTCACCCCTTTTAAAAAATACGTAGATAATTTTCACACTTTCCACGAAGTGCTTGAGTATCTATCAAACTTAAACTTCGATGTTCAATCTCTAATGAAAGAGTATCCTATAGATGATTTATTTGAACATCCTCACATTACTTCCATCATAAACGATTACTACTATCAACGTTTTGGTAAGGTAATCATAGAAAAGATTGCTGAGTTTCAAAATGCTGGACAAATAAGAAAGGATATCGAAGCTAAATACATCTTAGAATTTCTTACTTCTGTTACCAAAGGTATGGGTATGATGCTCAAAGACCATGATTTCAAAGAAGTTATAGGTAATTATACAAAGTTAATCGAAACCGCCTTAGCTTACAAAATAAATTCTGAAAAGGAGTGAATAATATTAAATCCAAAAATCACTTAAGATCTAGTAATTTTTTGACCGTCTTGAGTCTCACAATCTTTATTTTAGTTTTTTTTAATGTCAGTACAGTTGTCATAGCTGCTCCTATTTCGAGTAGGGTTCCAATTGCAAGAGATAATGAAGATTCCTCAAAAATACAAATAATAGAACCGTCTAAAATTGTTGAACCTGTACCCAAACCTGTTCCCACAATTCCACCTTCAAACACAATAACTCCCCAAATCCAAAATGAATTAATTTCAAAATTGGAAACTTTTCAAGGATTCGTTGGGTTTGAATTGAGAGATCTTGGCACCATTGAAGTTCTTTTCGACTACAATTCAGATAAATTATTCATCCCTGCCTCAAACACAAAATTAATTACCGCCCTCGTTGCCTTGGAAAGTCTAGGGAATAATTACAAATTTGAAACTAAAATATACCATACAGGGGAAATATCACCCCATTTCAGAGGAAATCTGTATATAAAAGGATATGGAGACCCCGTTTTAACTTCTTTACAATATAAAGAATTGCTAAAAAGGGCGACGGTAGATAGAGGAATAAAAAGGATATATGGTGATATTATTTTCGATTATTCTTTCATAAATGAAGAAGGTTTCGGGAGAGGCTGGATGTGGGATGACCCTCAACCACAAATAGCTGCAATTAATATTTGGCAAACAAGCCATGAATCTTTTAAATATAAAACAAATTATGAAATAAAAGATTACATAAACTTTCTCACGACATTATTCTTAGAAGAAATAGGTGTTGAATTTCGGGGAGAAATAAGGTATGAAGAAGTGCCTTCTAGCGCTAATCTTATATATTCTAATTATTCTCCACCTCTAATCAATATAATACAAAAAATGTTGGAAACAAGCGATAACCAGATAGCCGAACAGATTTTTAGAAATCTTGGCGCCATTTACGGTAAAGGGAAAATAGAAGATTCCGAAAGTCACTTTCAAAAAGTGATCAAAGAAACCTTAGGGTACGAAACAACCGACTATGTAATTAAAGATGGTTGTGGATTATCGATGTACAACATGTTATCTCCAAAGATGATATCAGATACATTATTTTATTTATATTCAAAGTATCAATCTAATTTGTTTGATTACTTAGCATCACCATACGAAAAAAGCACACTTGAAAATCGTTTTAACTTTGAAATTTATGCGAAAACTGGAACTTTATATTACGATTCTGCCATCAGTGGGATTTTCAAATCAAAAAGTGGAAATTATTACCTTTTCAGCTTAATGGAAAATAACTTTCCCTTTGATGTTTTGAAAGTGAAAGAGTTTGAAAATTCCATAATCAACTATCTCTATGAACACTTATAATAACAAAAGGGGGGAAAATTTATGGGTGAAGAGTTCAATGGGTACTACAGATTTCCGACCATTTACAACGATCAAATAGCCTTTGTTGCAGAAGATGACATCTGGGTAGTCCCTTCTTCAGGGGGAATAGCCAGAAGGTTAACCACTAATGTTGGAGAAATCTCAGATCTAACTTTTTCTGAAGACGGAAAATGGATAGCTTTCACAGGAAGAGACGAAGGTGTACCAGATGTCTATATAATTCCATCCACAGGAGGTGTCCCAATTAGAGTAACATACTTAGGTGCAAACAGCAAAGTACTTTGCTGGCATGACGGAAAGATAATCTTTTCATCAAATTATACCCAACCGTTTAAAAGGATTACATCCCTATGGGAAGTCGACGTTGAAGATAAGAGGAAATTGAAACAATTGGATTTTGGTATAGCCACTGAAATCTCATTTGGTAAAGAAAAAGGTGTTGTCTTGGGAAGAAAAACAGGAGAGCCAGCTCGATGGAAAAAGTACAGAGGTGGAACAGCTGGGGAATTACTGATAGACGTTGAAGGAAACTACAACTTCAGAAAATTGATCGACTTAAAATCCAACTTTGCCAATCCAATATGGATCCAAGATCGAATTTACTTCGTCTCAGACCATGAAGATGTCGCTAACATATACTCTTGTACCGTAGAAGGAAAAGATCTAAAAAAGCATACTTATCATAACGATTTTTATGTCAGAAATCCAAAATCTGATGGAAAAAATATTGTATATCATGCCGGTTCCGATATTTACATTTTGAATTTATTAAATAACGTATCAAAAAAGGTAAATATAAAATACTACAGTACCTTACCACAAAGAAACAGAAAATTTGTTGACCCGACACAGTATTTTGAAGGTTTCTCTATTTCTAAAGATGCTGAGAATTTAATAACTACTCATAGAGGCAAAAGCTTTTATTTCAATAACTGGTATGGTCCTGTTAAACAACTAGGAAAAGAAAACGGCGCCAGATATAGACTTACCACATACCTAAATCTGAAAGATGAAGAAAAGGCTGTAACGATCAGCGATGAAAATAATTATGAACGTATTGAGATATACGATTTAAAAACTGGCAATTTAGTCGATAAAGTCGAAGAATATGATTTAGGAAGGGTTATGAATATAGTTGCCTCTCCTAAAGAAGAAGAGATTTTGTTAACTAATCAAAGGAACGAACTTATCTTGATTGATTTGAGAAACCATGAGAAGATTGACGTGGATAAAAGTACAATTGGTCCCATTAATGGATATTCTTTCTCTCCGGATGGTAAATGGGTTGCTTATTCAAAATTTATAAACAGTAAACAAGCGGCTATTATGATATTTGATAAGGAAAAAGGAGAAACACACCAAGTTACTAAACCTATTCTGTTCGATGTAGACCCTGTCTTTGATCCAGAAGGAAAATTTCTTTATTTTTTATCTTATAGAATATTCAATCCAATCGAAGATAGATTTCAAATGAATTTAGCATTCGCAAAAGGAACCAAACCTTATCTTCTAACACTCAAAAAAGATATCTTTTCACCTTTTCAGGAGTTAATTAAAGAAGAAAAAGAGAAAGAAAGAGACAAAGAAGAAGAAATAAAAGTTGATATTGATTTTGATAACATCGCTGATAGGATTATACCATTCCCAGTTAGTGAAGAAAGATATGTAAAGATACAAGCTGCAAAAGATAAAGTTTTTTATACTATTGCTCCCGTAAGCGGTATACTGGAAGATGAAGAAGATATGCTCAGTGAGAAACACGAAAAATTAACCTTGAAATACTACGATCTCGCTGAAAAAGAAGAAAAAACCTATCTTGAGGGAATTTCAGAATTTCAAATTTCCGAAGACAAAGAAAAAATCGCAATTCTGATAGACGATGAATTACGAATTCTTAACACTTCTAATCCACCTTCTCCAGATCAAGAAAAAGAATGTGAAAATAAGTATACGAGAAAGTGCGGTTGGATAGACCTTCACAGAGTCAATGTGGAAGTGCAACCATTGTTAGAATGGAAACAAATGCTCTGTGAAGCTTGGCGTCTACAAAAATTTTATTTTTGGAACAAGGATAAACTAAACAAAATTGAATGGGATAAAATATTAGAAAAGTATTATCCTCTTGTTGAAAGAATAGCAACAAGAACAGAGTTTTCTGATTTAATATGGGAAATGCAGGGAGAATTAAAATCATCACATGCCTACGAGATGGGAGGAGAATACAAACCCAAACCAGTTTACAAAATTGGATATTTAGGGGCAGATTTGGTACTGGACGAAGATAAAAATCTTTACAAGATTAGTCATATTGTCAACGGAGACATATGGGACGAAAATAATAAACCACCATTACTTGGAGCAGGAGTTGAGGTAAAAGAGGGAGATTATCTATTATCGATAAACGGCGTAGAAATAAAGGATAAAATACCCTATGAAATTTTGGTGAATCACTGTGGTGAAGATGTTGAAATAGTAGTAGCAAGCAACGATAATATTGAACATAAGAGAAAGTATGTTGTCAAAACGTTAAAAGATGAAACGCCTCTAAGATATAGGGAATGGGTAGAACAAAACAAAAAATATGTTCATGAAAAAACTGATTCACGAATTGGATACATTCATATCCCAGATATGGGTTACACTGGATACGCAGAATTCCATAGAAACTTCTTAAGCGAAGTTAGATACGACGGACTCATAATAGATGTAAGAGTCAATAGTGGTGGCTTTGTATCTTCAATGATTTTGGATAAATTGAATAGAAAGTTTATTGGATATGATCTCTCACCATATAGAGAGGCCGAAGCCTATCAATATGACAGCGTTAGAGGTCCAATGGTTGCTATAACGAACGAGTTTGCTGGTTCAGATGGAGATATTTTTAGTCATTCATTTAAATTGATGAAACTAGGGAAACTTATAGGTAAGAGAACTTGGGGCGGAGTGATTGGAATCTGGCAGAGGGTTCTGTGAATAAACTGAAAGTTATTAAAAGGATAATGTATGGAAGAAACAAATTTGAGATGTTGAGACAGAAAGTACTTTTTTTGATAATAATGGATTGGATTCAACAATCAATGGAAAGAATCAACTTTTAGTTTAGTAAGTACATATAATTCCTCTAGAGGAATTTTCAATTAGAATTTGGGGTATTTTTAGAATATCATAAACAAAAAAACTATCTTGAAACGCGACCAATATTTCATTGGACAGAGAAAAAGATAAAAGAACATATTGTAATGAATTTCGTATCTTAGATTATGCAAAGATCGCTTAAATTAGAAATAAAATATTTGTTATTAAGTGCAACTAAAATACTCCAAGACAAGCGGTTTTTATACATGAAGCAGGTTGAACTTGACTAAAAAATTTTCTTTTATTTTCTTCAACCTCTTTAGGACTTGTCTGAGTAATGTTACCGAGCCTATACATTTTATCATCTTTATGTTGATAACATGGATATATACTTCCATCCGAATCGATTACTATAGATTGTCTTGCGAAAGTGCAATCACTCAATCTTGGTGGAGCTCCAAACTTCATAACTGAATAAATTAATCCTAAATAGTATTTTTTATTATTTAGTTTAGCCCATGAATTTAAGCTGTTTAATATTAAAGATTGTTCTTGATTGGAGCAATTACCTAAAAATAGTGGGTTATCTTCTCCAACTGCAATAGGATGAAACCTGATTCCAAAATTATTCTGCCTTGCAAAATTTATTAGTTCTTCAATTTGATTAAAATTACCTTTACTAATAGTAGAGGTCAAATACCTACGCCTGACCTTATGATCGCGTAGTTTTAAAATCCCTTCCATTGTTCTTTCAAATCCACCACGATGTTGTTCGTGATAATTAGAAGATATACTGTCTATACTCACACAAACCTCAACATTATTATCACGAAAGAAATTTACATGTTTATCAGTTAGTAATGTGCCATTGGTCAAAACTCTGGTATCAATTCCGTATCTTATAGGTATCTTCACAAACTCAAAAAAATCTCTCCTTAATAAGGGCTCTCCTCCTGTAAAGGTAATGGATTCTATTTTCATTAAATGCATGCATTTTTTAAGCCATTGTTCGACATCTGAAGGTTTTAAGCTAGTCGGCGAATAGTGAAGGTTACCTACCCGATAATAGCAATAGGAGCAACTTAAATTACAACCACCCATAATTAAAAAAGATTGATGGAGCATCTCTTCACCTCTTGTTGGAATTATCCTGAAAATAACTTCACCAGGAATTGAATGTCTATTTTTGCTGCTGATGCAAATCTGCTTAAAAATTCATCAACTTGAACAGTTTGAGTGCTAGAACAAAGCAACTCATTTAAAAGATTGAAGTAACTGTTTGTTCCTAATGTTTCAAACATATCGTGCCATTTCAACAATAGAAACGCATACTCTTGAAATTTATTATTTAAAATTTCATTTTTTTTGTACCAGTTTAAACGACGTTCTAAAAAGGAATGCCCAAAACGGTAAGCATCATATAATAACTGTAAATGTTCTGCTATTGTTTCTGTAAGTAACAATGCACCTTTACCCATAAACTTAATATTATTTCCAAACCACTGATGAGCGATTTCATGGGGTAAATAACTAAATAATAGAGTTTCTGGACTGGCTAACAATACCTTTCGAAATAATATTAAATGTGAAAAACTTACTGCATTCGCAATATCTCCTGAATATGTTGAAATGTGAAGATACTTAAGAGGTTTAAAGTGGTCTTCATAATATTGAATAATTTTTGTAATTTCTGCTTTATAATCCCATTTATCTTTAAGTGGAACATTAGATATAACTGATCCGTAATAATAACTGTATTGAAAATTGCTAGGTTCGGTCTCTATATTAATTACAATATTTCTAATATCTTCAAAAAACAATTCATTTTCGTTAGCTACACTATGATTTGAAGAATAATAAAGAGAACTATCATTAATTTTTACAACAGCTGGACAAGGAATTGTCCAGATGGGGAGTGTAAACGATCCTTTTTGTGACGTTATCAGCAATGAAGAAACATTTTCCCAGACAAGTATATAACTTAAATTTATCCTACGTATTTCTTCATGAAATGCCACAATAATAAAAGGACCAAATCTTTGATAATCAACAATCATTAAATCATTGATTGATATTTTGTTTATTTTTTTTATTTTTTCTTCAACTAATAGTATCAAATAAGAGTCTATATTAACTCCTCTTATTTGGTACTGTACATTTAGGGTCAATTCATTTCCTACTTTTTCGATTACAATATTTGCTTGACATTTATCAAAAAGCTCATCTCTACCATCAAAAAAAACTGTTAGCCACTCTATCGTATTCTCAGTATAGTAAGCAACAAAAATCTTCCTTTCTCCTTTTTTACCGAAAAGGACTAAAAAGAACTGGTCCCCATCTTCGATTGGTATATAAGGAATTAAATCGTGAAAGTCGATCCAATTACCGTTAAGAGATAAAATTTCTATCTTTTTTTTATTGTAAAGAAAATGTCTTATTGTCATGACGTAAATCATTCCAAAATTGTTATCGTAGGTTCATCAATTATGATGTCATAATGATAATCAGTGGAAATTTGCCCACCTATATCTGTATTGTTACCAAAACCAAAATGGCAAGTTCCGTAAGCCTTTTCACCTGAAGATAACGAAAAGAGCTTAGCCATTGATCTATTGGTGCCTATGCCAAATTCGCCTAAAAAGGATTCATTAGGTATTTTAAGAAACCTTTCATCTTCAAATCTAGCAACACCATTCTTTATACTAATCTCTATCTTTTTCTTACCCACTTTTGTTACTAGTACTCCATTTGAAGCTTTTTCAATGGGCGCAAAAAAGACCTCTCCACATGGCAGTTGCAAAATACTTTTATTCGTTTTGTTAATAAGACAATCTTCAGTATGGATAGGGCGCTCTTCTCGTTTAATTAATATGTCGGTACCGTTACTTGTGGTTATTCGATATGCACGCCCCTTATTCAACCAATTTTTTAAGCGTTCATTTTCTGTACGAACATTTGAGTAATCAGCACATAAAGCCCGGATATATAAGTGACTTACTAGTTCTTTGAGCGAAGATTCTATATCTTCAGGTGGCCAGTCAATCATAATAGTAGGTTGACCAGAGGTTTGAAGTTCGATAAATCTCTCATGCAAGCGTTTTTGAAATATATAATCGCGGGCATCTATTGGTAGTCCGAATATCGTTAAATCAGCTTCGTAGAAACCTAACTGCTCAATAAAAAATAATCCATTTTCACATCTTTTGGGAATCCACGAGTTAATATCTTTTTCTTCATTAGGAATACGAACCATTATAGTATTAACTTCATATTTTTCCAATACTTTTTTAAGTTCTGTCCAAACGTATTCATTCTCTTTAAAGATAATGATCACTTTTTTAAATTGATCAATCACTCTGCATTCAGATAATACCTTATGAAAACAAGCATTAATTTCACTAATTTGATTCCTCGACATTCTGCACTCCTTCTTTCACTGCTCTTATTGCAGTACCAATTTTGATTAATAGAGTAATAGTAATAATGCTTCCTATAAATGCCAACAACCAATTGTAGCGAAAACCTATCTGATCCGCAATATAACCACTTACCAAAGGGATAGTGAAACCAAACAAGGATCCAGCAGCAGAAATAGCTGAAATATAAGATGCTCTCCTCTCACTTGGAATGAGATCATGAACCCATACTGAACTAGCACTCATATCTATGCCCAATCCCAATTCTATTAAACTGGCACCTAAGTAGAAAGCAACAATTGAAGTGTGAGAAGCGATTGTAATAGAACCTATTGCAATTAAACCTTGCCCCATTATTGATACTTTCACACCTTCAAAACGCTTTAGAAGTATGCCTGCTAAACTATTTCCGACTGCTAAAACTACAAGAAAAATGGCCATTGTAAAACCTAAGTATGCCGTAGACAATTTAAGCTCTTTGACCATATATAATTGCCATATCATTACAAAGGTCTGGAAAGCAATTCTTCCTGACATAGAGTAAATCAAAATTAATCTCATTGTGGTACTTTTAAAAATATCAATTGTGTTTCGAACAAGGGCTTTCCTAAATGAAATTGCCCTATCTCCGTAATTTTCATTTAAAATGAAAATAAGAATGATGGATGCCCCAAGTGCCATTATACCAGCAATAAATAAGGGAAAATCCGGACGACCAATTGCAAGAACAGAGGACAATAAAGCCACAATGGCACCGAATATTAGTGAAATTGCATTTGCATTAGGAAACACTTTCGCTTTTAAATGCGATCGACCTTCTTTAGTAATTTCATCTACAAACCAAGCTCCTGGAGTACCACTAATCAACGATACGCCGATTGCCCACAATAAAATACTCAAAATAAAAGTGAATAGATTACTTGCTTGGAAAAATACCAGTAAACCGATGGACCATATAAAAAATCCTAACACTAACGATCTTTTCCGACCGTATTTATCTGCAATGTTTCCAGTTGGATAGTCAAATATACTTAATGCTATTGAAGAAATCGCTAATACCTGTCCGATTTGAAATGAAGTTAATCCCCTTATACCCATATGAGCAACATAGACAGTCCCAAATAATTTATCAATACCCTCATAAAGCATAATAATAAAATAATATTTTATTATTGTAGAGTCAAGTTTGATTAATTTACCAAAACGCCCCATAGGTCAGACCCTCCAGTTTTTATAAGATTATTATCGATACCATTTACTTCACTGTATTTTTGTATAGCTAAGGTACCCACAAGGGGCGCCAAAGTATCAATTGGATTTAAATATGCTTCAAGTAGAATTGATGCAATAATTTCAGAAGGCAAGTCGGTTAAGTTAGACAAATAAGAAATTGAAGATGACCAGTCAGCATCCTGTTTGTGAACGCATAACACCGCCAAAGCCTTTAGAGCCATAGCAAAATGATCCCTTTTATTCCAAAGGTTCTTTTCTTGATCAAAGTTCAATAATAAATACTGGTCTTGGACATACTTTGCCCAACCTTCTATGAAAAAAATGTTCTCATATGATAATCTACATAAATTATTCTTGTTACTTGAATAGTAAAGTGTGCGTTCATAATGGTGACCAGGGTATACCTCATGTACTAAATCTAAGATAAGTTGGCTTTGGTTAGTATAAGAGCTTGGTCTACAGAAAAAGTAAAAGGATGGATCATTCGTTAATGTATTAACTATCGCGTACGAAGCTCGTGGCTCGTTAATATCTTCATCGTTTAGATCATTTATTAATGAAATTTTTAAACTACCAAGTAACATATTAGAGATATCAAATAGACTAGCGAAGGCAATGGATATGTCTTGTAATTTTTTTTTAATCCAAGCTTTTTCAAACTTAATACCATTCTTTTTAGTTCGTATCTGAGAAGCAATTACTTTGGTATCTGATATTATCTTCAAGCATTTTTCTCTAAGGAAATCTGAATCTATCTTAATTCCAGAGATATTATCAATAACACTTTCAAGCTGATTTAAATTCCAAGGTTGTATAATCGGATGTAGAACTGTTTTGTCCTCCAACCTGTTTCTAAACTCTTGTAGGGGTTTTAAAATAGACTGTATAAATTTTTCTGATTCCCCCCGATTAACTAGGACTTCCTCGAGCATCTGAGAAATACGTTTTAATTTTATAGAACCCCATATTCGTTCTATGGATGGCACCTTTTGCCAATCTAAATTTTCGATCGCAGTAAAACATAGATCAGGTATAGACTTTATACGAGCATCAAACCATTCCTTACTAAAGCTTTTCGATAATTCAGATTGGAATATATCCACGAAAAAATTCAGCTGTCGTTCGATATAAAAATAAGGTCTCGTCTGCCATTCTGACAAAACATCTATTTCAAATAATCTATAATTTATCGATTTAATTAGCATTTGAACATCAATTGAATCCTGTTGAATAGCTAGTAATTTATTTTTTAGCTCATATAATTTATTAATAGAAGATATTATTACTGACTTATTAAGTGTTACAAACGGAACCTGGCTATCTAATCCCCATCTCATTATTCTTCCCGGAAGAATTTTTCGCACGACTTTTAAATACTCCTGACATAACTCCATCGTTTTAACTTGATCAAACCTCGCTTCTTGTTCTGTTTTTACTCTATTACTTTCCATCTTCCAGCACCGTCCTTAGGAAATATTATTAAATCATATATTGAGTCGGTTTTGAATATTTGAGACATGAGTCTTTCCCAACCAAATGCAATTGTATAAAGAGGTGGAGCTCCATTCTGAAGAGCCTCAATGTAGTAATTATAATCTTCCAAATTTATATTCGCTCCCCTGCTTGCAACAATTAAGTTCTCCTTAAACTTTAGAGCATCATGTTCTTTTTCACCACCACTTGCAATTTCTACGCCATTTAAAATTAAATCATGACTTCTTAAATATATTTTTCCATTTTCTTTATAAGTACGGCCAAACAAACTTCTGCTAAAATGTTTCAGGTACTTTAATTCCTTTTCATTTAACTCATCCATTTTAAATAAATATGGGAAGTTCTCCACCCATCCAATACCTATCTCTTTTATTGATTGGTTTAAGTATTTCGCTAATTGTCGACAAAAAGCTTTTATTAGTGGATCGTACCTTTCACTCTTAGGTTGAAGCATAAAAAGTGTAACATCACTTTTTATATTAAATTTAGAAATCCACGCTTTAAAATTTTTCAAGTGGATATTACCATACTTTTTCACATTTTCACCCGACATGGTCATAATGCCTACATTTTCGAAGTACTTACTTAGAGTTTCAAGCATCGTTCGAAGAACAAATTCAGGCAGTAATGATTTTACTAATACACCTTGAAAAAGACTATCAGTTTGAGAATTAATAATTTCTTTCGAATAAATAATTGGAGTTAGAATCTCATTATATCGAAAGTCAGGTCTATCATTACCAAATTTCATGATTGATTCATCGTACGTTATTCGAGAGAAACTATTTAAAAAACCTTCGCCTTTTAAATTGTTTATGAGATGCGAAATCAATCTCTCAGAAAATTCTCTTCCTTCTTCCATGCTGGTAAAAGCCATAGTTAAGTGTAATTGGTTAAATTCTAGTGACCTAGTATTATCATCTCCCTCGGGATCCCACCTAAAACAGCGAGAAAATTGAAATGTCCTTTCAAGACCGCCAATTGCAATTAATAGTGATGGAACTAATGGAGATTGAAGGAGGGAATACATTGAATTATGAAATTCAGGATGAACAACCTCTAACTCCAGCTGCCCATATTCTCTAACAGGCGGCTCCCATAATATGGGTGTTCTTATTTCTATAAAATTGTTTTCTAATAGAAAACCTCGAACGAGTTGTTCAGCGATATTTATCTGCCAAAGTAAGTTCACATGTTCTGTTTGTCTATATTTTTTTATTGATTGAACTTTATCGTTTGATATAATTAGATCCGATCGGCTTATTATGCTCAATTCTTTTACCATTATTTTTTTACCACAATAAAGCCCCTTGACCTCGACACGGCTTCCTATTTCAGAAGAAAGTTTTTCATCGATATCTTTTATAATGATTGCACCCGTGAAATCACGAACAATTAAGTCTTCATTGGATACGGCTAACCAACCGCAAATTTTTACCATAGAATTTTCTGGCAGTTGATCCAACTGTTTAATCAATGTTCTTTTTTTATGATTCACCTTTTCACCACCCACTCGACCATATCTTTATAAAATTTACATCGATCTGGATTTAATTCCCCCCTGCGTAAAGCCAGTTCAAGGCTGCAAGGACCACCACAGATTTGACTAGCAATGCAAGTATCACATTCAGGATGATCAGAAGTGTTATAATGCCACAAACTGAATTTTGATTCTTGCTTTATCTGTTTTGGGTCATCCGATACACATCTATCGTCTTGGTGATGAACAAGACAATAAGAAAAATTCCCTGTTGCAGAAACATATACTGGCCACTCTGCCTCAACTTCTCCACTATTTCCATCCACACAACGACCAACTTGAGCAGACTTTAATTTGATTATTTTGGGAATGAATGTCCCAGGTCCATAGAAATTAACATTTTTTTCAATGCAGTATTCCCACACCTTCTGAATGGCTTTCGCAAGATCATGTCCTTCTACCTCCCAACCTGCCTCTGTCGGTTGAGGAGAGTTAACACCAACAGTTGTTGCTCCCAAATCTTCAACAAAATGCTTAACAATGTCTGGAATAAGAACCAAATTGTCATTCCTTGGTGTAAGCAAAATACTAACATTTCCGCCTGAACTCCTAAAATTATGAATTCCTTGTAAAACTCTATCATACGTTCCTTGCCCACCTTTAAACACGCGAGTTTTATCGTTCAAGTCTTTCCACCCATCAAGGCTAAATGTTACATCAAAATTCCATTTGTTTAAATAATCTGCAATTTTTTTTGTCATAAGAGTTCCATTAGTTGTAATTATTTGTGAATAATCGCTTATAATATTTTTATTTTTCGCATCAACTAACATTTCATTACCCTTCTGTATTAGATCAAATTTTAGAAGTGGTTCCCCACCAAAATACTGTACACGTGGTACGTTTCCTCGATTCTCCTCAATAAACCAGTCCATAATCTCAAAAAATTTTTTCATACTCATAACTGGCTGACGGTGCTTATAAAATTGTTGTTGAAAACAGTAGGAACAAGCCATATTGCATTGCTCAGTAAGAGCAATGCGCATAAAACCTATCCTTCCCTTCTTCTCTCTCAGTGCCTCACTCCGCAGTTCCCTCAATCGTCTTAATGCTTGATTTGACTCGTTTTCCTCTTTATAAACAATAATTTTTGAATCAAATAATTCAGATAACTCTTTAGTAGTGTTTACACACTTTGAAGGAACCAAATATTTATTTATAATTTCGTAGTAAGATTGTTCTCCTTCAAATATTTCAAGATTCAAGCTATTGAATATTATTGTTTTATCACCTTTTTTAAATGTATGAATGTATCTTGATTTAACAAGTTCTTTTCCTAATTTTATCATTCAAATGCCCCACCTTTATATGTTGTAATAGTAACCCGAAGAAGGGAGGAACACTTAGTATTCCTCCCTCGTATAATATGTATGGATATGAAACTCAAAAAATGGTACTAAAAATTTGTTTTTTGCTCTTTTTTATTATTTCTTTTGTAAAGAGATGCCCTAATGCTAAAATAGTATCAGGATGATTAGCGA
>NZ_JAIP01000062.1:0-1154 GCF_002924605.1 Petrotoga sp. SL27
AAGGATGGCTGCTTCTAAGCCAACCTCCCGGCTGTCTTAAGAGGTCCACTTCCTTTCACACTTAGCCGCTTCTTCGGAACCTTAGCTGTCGGTCTGGGCTCTTTCCCTCTCGACCATGAAGCTTATTCCCCATAGTCTTTCTCCCTGGCATCCAGTTATGGCATTCGGAGTTTGATTGGTTTCAGAGGTCTACCCCCCTACACCATTCAGTGCTCTACCTCCATAACTCTTTTCCAGAGGCCGTGCCTACACACGTTTCGGGGAGAACCAGCTATCCCCAGGTTCGGTTAGCTTTTCACTCCTACCCACATGTCATCTGAGGATTTTTCACTATCCACCAGTTCGGACCTCCACTTGGTTTTACCCAAGCTTCATCCTGCACATGGGTAGCTCACCTGGCTTCGGGTCTATTTCCGGTGACTGTCGCACTCTTCATACTCGGTTTCCCTTCGGCTCCACCTACCGGCTTAACCTCGCCACCGAAAATAACTCGCAGGCTCATTAATCAAAAGGCACGCGGTCACTTTCGCTCCCGCTTCCTGTAGGCATACGGTTTCAGGTTCTCTTTCACTCCCCTCCCGGGGTCCTTTTCACCTTTCCCTCACGGTACTTCTCCACTATCGCTCAGCTGTCCTCTTTAGCCTTGGATGGAGGTCCACCCAGCTTCACGCAGGATTCCTCGTGTCCTACGCTACTCGGGTTAACAGCAGTCGAATATATATATTTACGTGTACAGGACTTTCACCTTCTCCGGTAGGCCTTCCCATGCCTTTCCACTTCTTATATATATCCAACCCCCTATCTGGCAGTTCGGGTAGCTGTTACCCTCAACCCAGTAGCAACAACGCCTGCCCGCTTTTACATCGCTACTGTTTGGGCTCTTCCCCTTTCGCTCGCCGCTACTCCGGGAATCTCGTTTGATTTCTTTTCACCGGGTACTATGATGTTTCACTTCCCCAGCTTCGCCTCCTGTCTCCAGGATGCCTTTCGGCAGGTTTCCCCATTCGGATATCTGTGGATCTTCGCTCGTTTGCAGCTCCCCACAGCTTTTCGCAGCTTACCACGTCCTTCTTCGCTTCCAGCTGGCTAGGCATCCACCGTATGCCCTTATTACTTTGGACTTACTCTATGCACTTGTCAATGAGCTCTTACTT
>NZ_JAIP01000047.1:0-253 GCF_002924605.1 Petrotoga sp. SL27
AGCAGCACAAGACGTAGCACCGTATATATCGGAAAAGGGCTTATCCCTATTTTTCACAGCCAATTCACTGAATTTCAGATAAATGTTGGAAAGCATCCAATTCTTTTCAGAAGCGAGTGTATGAACCAAATGGAACCTATGGCGTGTAAGTCTTTGTAAAGCCAAAAACTGAGAACCACGCCAAGGGGAAGAAGAAATCTTGCCACATCTAGCGAAATCGGCTATGACGTAAGCGTCCAAATGATCTGTTTTA
>NZ_JAIP01000058.1:0-259 GCF_002924605.1 Petrotoga sp. SL27
CAAACTCCTTCTTAAAGGCGATACTTAAATTCATAATGTTTTTTCTCCATGACCCCGTTCGGGGCGTTTCTTTTAGCCAGAGTAGACAAAATCGAAGTACAGTTGAGAAGAGTTACCGTATAATGACAATTGAATGACCTCCTTACGAGATAATAAAAATGTAGTATCAAATACATTATACAGTGAGGAGGTAAAAGTATAACATTGAAGGTATTAAAAGTTAGTTACAATGCATGTTTTAGAATTTCTGAAGACAGTA
>NZ_JAIP01000049.1:0-554 GCF_002924605.1 Petrotoga sp. SL27
GTTGGGGTGCAATATTAGATAAAGAATATTCTATAGAAATAGGTTTATGGGATGGAAATGCCGAAGGTTGGTGGAAGTATCACGGATGGACAAAAGAACAGTCTCCATACTTTGACCATGCTATGGGAACAGGTCCGTATAAATTGGTTGGTTGGGATCATGCTCAACAAAGGGTAACGCTCGAACGATTCGACGATTACTGGAGAGGTCCCGCCCCAATAAGAAGAGTAATCATTCAAGGTGTGGACGAATGGTCGACGAGAAGAGCCATGCTTGAAACAGGTGATGCTGACATAGCTTATGTTCCTGCTCAATATTTAGATGTTGTACTTTCTATGGATGGTTTGACCGTTATTCCTGGCACACCTCAGGTTTCAATCACCTCTTTAGGATTCAACTGGGAAGTTGACCCAGAGTCTCCATACATTGGTTCAGGCCGATTGGATGGGAACGGTATTCCGCTAGACTTTTTTGCAGATCACAATGTTAGGTTAGGTTTTGCATATGCCTTTGATTATGATGGTATGATAAATGATGTTTTAAAAGGTTTGGGT
>NZ_JAIP01000057.1:0-433 GCF_002924605.1 Petrotoga sp. SL27
GGTTCAGGCCGATTGGATGGGAACGGTATTCCGCTAGACTTTTTTGCAGATCACAATGTTAGGTTAGGTTTTGCATATGCCTTTGATTATGATGGTATGATAAATGATGTTTTAAAAGGTTTGGGTGAAAAAGTCCCCACCGCTTTACCTACCGGATTCTTAGGATTCGATGAAAATCTTCCAACATATGAATTGGACCTACAAAGAGCCGAAAATTATTTCAAACGTGCTTACAATGGGAGATTATGGCAAATTGGTTTCAAAATGACTATCCTTTACAATACAGGTAACGATGCAAGAAGAGTAGCAGCAGAGATATTGAGGGATAATTTAGCAAAGATCAATCCAAGATTCCAAGTTGAAGTTAGAGGAGTTCAATGGCCAACTTACTTAGATGCAAGAGAAAACATGTTGCTTCCAGTTTACATCATAG
>NZ_JAIP01000013.1:0-105195 GCF_002924605.1 Petrotoga sp. SL27
CATTGTATAAGAAGTTTCATCAATATCAGACAATAACCTACTCATTATATCCCCAGAATCCATCTTAGAATAATCAACAAATTTTGAGTTTTGAATTTTATTATAAAGGTTTATCTGCTCGTTTTTAATAGTGAAAAAATTTACTTTTCGATGATAAGTATTGAAAAAATAATTGAAAACTCTTTCTAAAGCTACTACACCGATTAAAAAGATAAGGAAAAAAGGCAGTATGTTAATTCTTTGAAAAGATATTATATCGTCGATTAAATACTGAATGAAAAAAGGTCTCAAAGCTGCTAATACCAAAGTAGCAATACCCAAGAGAAACATGAAAATCATGTACTTTTTATAATTTTTTATACCATATCTTATCAACCTTCTTGTGCACAAACCCATACCTTTACCTCCCCCTATAAATTAAATACTGTCTTTAGAAATTCTAAAACATGCATTGTAACTAACTTTTAATACCTTCAATGTTATACTTTTACCTCCTCACTATATAATCTATTTGATACCATAATTTTATTATCTCGTAAGGAGGTCATTCAATTGTCATTATTCGGTAACTCTTCTCAACTGTACTTCGATTTCGTCTACTCTGGCTAAAAGAAACGCCCCGAACGGGGTCACGGAGAAAAAACATTCTGAATTTTCTTTTCTCCTCGATTTAATTGATATGATCGATTGGTCCGTTGTCCCAGATTTCAATAATAAGATAGGCAGAACAGGGTACTCCCGTCGGGTTTTACTTAAAGCTATCTTCGTTCAGAAAGTTGAGGGATTTACAGTAAGGGAGTTGATTCACTTCCTTAAGAGTAACCCTTCCTTCGCTAAATGCATCGGTTTCGATCCTATTATCAATTACGTTCCTTCTGAAGCTACTTTCTCTTCATTTAAGAAGGAGTTTGATCCTTCTTATTTGGATAAGGTTATCGTTTTTACCGTCATTAAAGGCATCAAAGAGGGGATCAACGTCCCTATCTTCACCGTGGTTTCCCCAGCTTCTGCCTATGACAAGAATTATGCTTTCGTCCTTTTGGAAAAGGTTGTTAAGTGCTTGGATCTTAGTGGGTTTAACTTCTTAGCTGATGCCGCATATGATTCAAGCGATCTTTACGATTACGTCCATTTGAAAACTGGTTCTATTGCTTTCATTCTCCTTCACAGTTCTTCTAAAAAAGGGTTAGTAGGTGAATGCGGTAAAAAACTTGTTAAACATTCCCATTACCTTGAGAGTAAAAGAAACATATATAGAACCAAATTCGTTTGTGATGATCCTTCTAATTGTCCTTTGGGTAAACCTAACTGTTATAGTTACAGAAACTATTCAAAGTATGATTTCCGTCGTTTCCTTAACAGAGATTCTTCTTTCTTCAAAGAGATTTACAAGAAACGTACTCTCATTGAATCTATCTTTTCTAGGTTAGAAAGCAACAACGGTACTACTTCTTTGAAATATACAAACGCTGTGCAACTCGAATGCAACCTTTCTAACCTTTTCCTTATCGCTTCTGCTCTTTTAGCTCACAAGATGGGTAGAGACGATTTACTGTCTTCTCCCAAAACACTTATGTATGAAACAGCTTCTTAGCTTGTTTCTTTAGAAGACTTTAGACCTTTTCAATACTTCCCAAACGAACGGTTATTCCTTGGTGGGCGTGAGCCTGTTTTCAACCGTGCTTCTTTCATGCGTATTTTTTCTAAAAAATTCTTCAATTCTAACTACTTTTCATTTTTTTGAAGAATTATTTCGATTTTCAAAGAGCATTTTTGATAGTTATCCGATATTTTAGTTCTTTTTCTACTTGCCTTAACTTATCTCACCTTTCGGTAATCGTTGTTTTTGCCTATTTCTGAAGTGGGTATAAATGAAATTTTTAAGAATTTGATTCAACAAAGTCTTTTTCAGCTTTTATTAAAATAGAATTTTTAACAACTTCCTTAAACAAAGGGCAGCTTTCATGAGGTATATGCATACTGTTTCCCAAGAGATAAGGGGCAATAGGACAACCGCGACAAAAAAATTGTAAAAAGCAGGTCTGACATTCGTTATCTTCACTTTTATCAAATATTTTACTATATTTTTGTTTGGAAGTAATCAGATTTTGTCTCAATTTTTCTTTGGTATCATATACATTTCCAACCAAAAAGTTTTTGTTACTAGCCAATAATTGGCAAGGGAAAACATCTCCTTCTGAATCAACTACAAATTCTGTGATGCCACTGCCACAATAAAGGCAAGTTGGTGGTGCATTTAATACCTGGTTCGCGAGACGTTCTACTGAATCAATCTCTTTTTTGTTCCCGTTTTGATAGCGGTTTATTACAGTTTGATATTCATTAGCTATAAAAAAATCTCTATTAGTAAGAGCTAATGTTGGATCATTTGCTATAACAGGAACAATTATTACGTTTTCAAGTTTGAATTTCTCATAAAAGAAAGACCGTAGATCAAAAGGTTTTATTCCATTTTTAACATGATAATTAGTATAAGTTACTTCTACTAATTGTAATAATCCATTTTCCTGAAGGTAATCCATGTTTTCTTTAACTATTTCATAAGAGGGGAATCTGCCTTTAAAAGGTCTCAAATAATTTTGAATTTTTTCTGGGCCGTCAAAGCTAACTACTATTTCAAACTCAAAATCAGGGAATTGTTGTATTATCATTTTTAATTTTTCTATTAACTTTTTTGAGACTCCAAGACCAGTTACAATATTCAGTATAGGCCTTTTTTCTAAACTTCCTACCTCATAAAGATGATTGACATAGGGGACTATTTTTTCAATACAATTTATATTTAATAAAGGTTCTCCACCAAAAAATTGAATTTTTTCAATATAATTGAAAAGTTTAGAAAAAACTTCCAATGCTCTTTTTACCGTATCAAAGTTCATAGAAGATGGATTAGCATACGTACCCCCACCAGCATAACAATACTTGCAGTTTTGCCCACATTTCTGAGAAATAAGTAAAGTTAATCTTTCAACATTTTCAGAAATACCAATACTCTCATATCTTAAAAAGTATTCTAATTCATTCCAAATTTTCGATAACATCTGTGTATTTTTCTCCAACCAAGAAAACACATGGGAAGGATCTGTATTATTAAGAAGACAAGAAAAAAATTGTTTATATTGTTGTTCTAAATAGTAAGCTTTTAATGAAGGCCTATGATATAAAACCGCTGTTTTATTATTTTTTGCAGTGAGAAGGAAAAGGTCTTTTTTTAATTTATGAAAGTTTGTCACCACTAGCTCTAATTCACTATTTTCCAATTTTCTCACTCCTTTACATATAATAAGAACAAAAATAATCGATACTATTTTCATTAATTTTTAGAATCTTTCTAATTTCAATGGGAGAATTGCTACGGCGAATACCGGTTCTTTCCACTGATTGTTGAATTATCCATTACGCTTAAGAAAAAGTACTTTCTGTCTCAACATCTCAAATTTGTTTCTTCCATACATTATCCTTTTAATAACTTTAAGTTTATTCACAGATCCTTCTGCTAGTCAATGGTTGTATTCATATATAATCGCATTTCTAACTGCTTGCATATCTCTTTTTAACCCGCTCACAAATTTATCTATCTTTCTGATTTTTAAGTTACTTGCTTTTTCTATCCATTCTTCAATTTTTTCAACGTTCTTTGATTTCAACATTTGTTTGAATTCATTTACTAAGCTTATTATACTTTCAATAACCTGGTATCTTTGAATGATCTTTTCATACAACTCTTTTGAAATAGTTTCTACTTCTTCAATGGGTTTGTACAGTAATTTGATTAAATCTTTTCTTTTTATCCTTATTTCTTTTGACTCTTCAATTTTTAAATTTCTTTTTGCTAAATATATTCCAATGTTTGAATAACTACCTGTATAACCTTCACCCCTTATTATTTCAAATATCTCTTTGTTTGATTTTCCGTTTCTTTTCAATACTTGTATTTGCCTTTTATATGAGTCCAGCATACTTGGGAGTCTTTTCCCTTTGTTCATGTTTGTGGGAGAGAAATTATTATCTAAATATTTATCCACAGTACTTCTATGTATATTCAGTAATTTTGATATTTTCCTTTTTGAGTAGCCTTTGTTGTATAATTCCCTAACTTCTTTGGCTAACTTAAGTTTTGCCTTTTCTTTTTCAGAAGGAACCAGCTCTTTGTTTTCAAAAACCATCTGTTCAAAGTCCTGATCTTTTGTTTCTCCAATTCCAACCTTTTCGTTCTTTTGAATTTTGGTTCCACAAAGTCAAGAGGTTCAGCAAGCGTCTTTTTCTTACACTCTTTGTTTTCACAGAACATCTTTCTTCTTATTACAACTATCGTTGTTTTTTTACCTTGTATCGGTAAATCTTGAAAGCTTCTTTCATATCTTGAATGTACTTTTTTGGATGGTTTCCCACAATACGGACAGATTACTTCTTTTTTTGCTGATTTCTCCCAAATCGTTATTCTATCTCCTGATACCTCATGTTTAACGTATTCTAAGTTCTCATCCAACAACTTAACTATTTCTTCCATTCCCTTCATCCTCTTTTAAGTGATTTTCATCAATTATATTACCAGAGGCTAATCAAGCCAATCGTTGATGGAAAGAACCACTTTTCGTTTAGTAAGTGCAGGAGATGATAGTTAAGTCTTTTTTTATGGGCCAAACCCATCTTTTTATCATTTTTAGAATAAAAAAGATGGGCCTGGACCTCATGTTTTTATCTTAGGTTCTAAGAGCAGCACACGCTCCACAACCTATACCGCCACATCCGCCTGCTGGATTCATTTTAGCCTTTGAGTTAAGTTCAAACATCGCATTTCCCTCCTTTCATTTTTATTTTTCACCTTTTTCCCTGCAGGTTTGCTACTTGCCGGCAAATAATTCCTCTCCTCACAATCTTTTCCTTCAAAAACTTATATAGATAATTCCTTAAATCTTTTAAGCTTTTCCAAGCGTTGTTTTTTGCATAAAGTAAAGGCCTCGATCAAGCATTTACTCTACTTCTTCCACAACACTTACAACCATCTCGGGTTTTACTCCGTTTGTCCGAACTGTATCTTTATCATCTCCTCCAAAAACAAAAATACCACTCAATAGCAGACCAGTGATTAACAAAACAACACCAAATTTCTTCATCCTCTTTCACCCCCTTGAATTATTCTTTTAATTTAAAACTAATATCTCAAATAATCCAACCCTTCACTTTAATCATACACTTTCCCATATGGTTTTCAAGTGGTTTTTTAATTGTCTTCAAATATGTATTTATAAAGTATTACAGAGATCGGTCAAAAAAACTTATGTTAAAATTATTTACGATGTTTTTTATCGGATATGATGCCTTTGTCTTTCTTTTGGTTATTATAAGAGGGTTATGATATAATAAACTCTAGAATAAAATATAAAAGCTTCAAGAGTTATTAACATTCCAAAGAAAGGGTTTTTGAAGTAAATTTTATTTTATATTTTTGTTGCTATTGGGTAAAGGAAAAAGAGGTATATAAATGAACATTAAACTATTGGTTGAAATTGTGAATAAAGGACAGTTCATAAGACCGATTTTGAATTATGTTATTCATTACTTAGAAAGTGATAGACCAGATAAAAATAAAAGCATTGTCAATTACATAAACGTTTTAAAATTAAAATGGGATGTAAAATACGATGAAGCCCTTGAGATAATAGATGAAGAGATAAAGGGGCTGAAAAAAGGTGGTTTGTATTGTTTAATTTTAGTTGAAAAGATAGATATTTTGGTCAAACTTTCTAGAAATGAAGAAATTAAAGAAGTATTCAATCAATTGAAGAAAGAATTCGAAAAACTTCCTAAGTATTTAAAAGGAATAGTTGTTGAGAATTTAAAGAATGTTCGTGAAATAAATTTTGAAGAAAAAGATTTGCAAACCATTAGGATTTGGAGTGAAAGTTATGAAAATGCTCCCGCCACCAAAGGTTTCATATTACTATCAAAAGCAAGAGGGAAAAAGAACGAAGAAAGATACGAAGAAGCAGTTTGTTTAAACATAGAAGCATTTAAGATTTTAAAAACTATTCCACATCCTTCTGGTATGGTACAAGCTTTAAACAATATATCTTGGTGGTTGAAAGATACAAACAAAGAAAAGGCTTTAGCTTTTACTTTTCCATTGGGATTCTACCTTGGTTACTATTTTGAAGATAATAACTTTAAAGTTTTCAATTCCCTTGATACCATATTTCAAGTACAGAAGAATAACAACGACCCTTTGGTTTATGAGACCGCCTTTATCTTTTCAAAGTGTTTATCTCAACTAAACAAAGCGGAAAGTGAACCGATAAAAAATACTTTTAAAGATATCATTAACCAATTAAAATACTTTGTATTCAATTTGGATAACAACCAACACAGAAGTACACCAAAACTGAGAGATTTCATAAGGAAAGAGATAGGAAAAGAAAAGATACCTATAGACTCGATGAACGTTTCTGAAAGAACGTTGAAAGAGTTTTTATCTGCAAAGACACAGTACATTCAACCAAGTACCTTGAGAAACATAATAGATGCTCTTGAGTTTGAAATCGATACATCCACACCTATATGTATGATCAAAGAATTGAAAAAGAAGGATATAGATAAGAAGTTTGAGATAAACCTTGAAAAGTTTAAAAACCTTTCAAAAGAAAGACAAGTATCAGAACTCTTTACCTCTTACCTCGTTCATTACTACAAAGAAGAGATCAATCTAAAAAAGATAATTAAAGAGATACAAGATGACAGTTTAATTGAAGAAAGATGTGATTACTACACGAAAGAGTTAATAAACTATATCTTTGTAAGAAATCCAAAGATAGATTTTGATTCTTTACTAACAAACGTTCAAGAACCAAAAATCTACACAAACAAAAATATAACCTTCAACGAACATCCTTTTTATTTGGGAAGGAAAGATGTTGTAAAAAGATTTATGAAAGACTTAAATAAAAAGAATTTAAAAGAGTTCATTGAAAATTACGTTAGTCTTGATGCAAGCCAAAAAAAGATATTAGAAAAATTCATAATGAATTACGGTAGGTACTATGATTTAAAGGATATACCAAAGGAAATCACACCGAAAGTACCAAAAGAGATTAATTCATTCGTGAAAAAATATACGTTGAAAAGAAAGCCTTCTGCCATTTCTTTTTATGTTTTTGAAGGGGAAGAGAGAGCGGACTTCCGTCGCCCTCCTATTGCGCATGTATGATCTATCCAATCTTTTTCACGGACATGTAATATTATCTAATGCGCGGTTTCCGGAATCATTCTGGCCGTCCGTGCCTGTACGATACTACCCCTCTTTGCCGGTATCTATAAGAGGGGCGCCGGAATCGGTCCGGCGACCGCCTTTCTTTACTCGGGGCCGGTCATTAACATCCTGGCCATCATTCTGACTGCCAAGGTTTTAGGCTGGCAACTAGACTTAGCCTGGGCTATTGGTGAGGTTGTCTTTGCCCTGGTTATCGGCCTACTAATGGCTGTAATCTTTCGCAAGGATGATCAGAAAAGGTTCAGGGGGCAGTGGCTGCCAAGGCTGATGAAGAAGAGGCCGAACCTGCCTGCAGCTTATTTCCCGTTGAAATATGATTAATATTGACTGAAACTTTATCGTTATATTCCAGGGATTTCAACCCCGAAGCATTCCATTCCGAATCATGCTCCTGAACATCGAGCATAGACCAACTGACAATCCCAACCCGGGTGTTGAGTGCCATAGGTGCTCTCTTCATAATGCAAAACATAGTCACAGTTCATGGCCAACCATCCTTCCGTCGGGTTAGCGCCTTGATCAGAGAACAAATACTCCCCGGTATAGCTAAAGCCTGGATTCAACTGATTCGTCTGTATAACCTCATCTGGTTCCAATTCCCTGCCAACCAAGTAGCCCAGGACATATTTAGAGACGTCGCTGTCATATACTCCATACGCCCTTCCTTTCCTTTCGGGAATATCCGCCTTGCCATGAATTGCATCAACGGTATACTTTATTTCCTGGAAATATTCCTCCACATAGCTTGGGTTTAAATAATTCTCTTCCTCGGGATTTTCTTCCGGCCAGATTTCCTGGAAGAGCCAAAGGGGTTCATGCGGATGTTTGATATTATAGTAAAGTGAAGCCCTGTAAAATTCCGGAGGCAATAGTGTATAAACTCGGATGGAATTAGCCCGCATCTGTCCGATTTTTTCCAGCCAATCCAGGTAAACTTGCTCATTCCCCGGAAACTCTGTGAACCACCTTCCTGGAAGGGCGGCACCGATATTCTCGCCTTTAACAAAGATCTTCAGCCATGTTCCCTCCTTGAGCACCTGAAAACCATGTTTCGTGGTTTGGGCATAAAGCTTTTGCTCCTGTACTTTGAACAGAGCAAACTCACGAAGGAATTTGAATTTGATCTCGCCCCAAAGATCTGCCGGGATTCCACAGCATGATAATCAAAGCATAAAGTGCCGAAATCATAATTTTCCTTTTCATTGTCCCATCACCCCTTTGCGGAATGATTAGCAGCCGCAAATCCTTTCCTCTCCGGTTTACCCCAGCCTGTGGGTTTCTTAAGCATGCTGATCGTTCCTCCCACTCGCCAGAAACTAAAAAGCTGCCGCGGTCCAAAATTTTCGAGAATGGCATAAGCCAAAAGAATCATCAGGTCTTTCCATCGTAGATACTTAATATTCTTTTCAGCAATAAATAAGGAAGAAAGTGAAATAAGAATGCCCAGCAAAATGTTCGAAATAAACAAAAGAAGCACGACTTCAGCATTTAGGATTCCAATAATCAACACTATAAACACCATGAGATATCCCTGGATTTCTACCAGGGGACCGAACATCTCGAAAAGCAGAAAATAAGGTATAGCCAACAGGCCAATTCTGCCGTAGCGGGGGTTAAAAATCATCCTTTTATGGATGGTGAGATTTTCGATCAGTCCCCGGTGCCAACGGTAGCGCTGCCTTTTCAGGCTTTTCAGGTCTTCCGGCACCTCGGTCCAGCAGTTCGCATTATAAGCATAGCGAATTCTGTATCTGAAACCCATTTCTCTCATCAGCCTATTGATGCGCACGACAAGTTCCATATCTTCTCCGACTGTGTCTTTTGCATATTTCCCTCTGCTCGTCAGATATCCCCCTGCACGGATGACTCGTTCTTTCCTAAAAAGACCAAAAGCCCCGGAAATGATGAGAAGACTGTTGATTTTGGCCCAGCCCAGCCTTCCCGCCATGAAAGCGCGTATGTATTCTATTGTTTGGAATCTGGCCAGGTGGTTTTGGGGTATTCGGACATTAGTAATTTGGCCGCGTTCAATTGTACACCCATTTACCGGTAAGACATTTCCGCCCAGAGCAGGAGTTTCCACTCCTTCATCTAATACGAGGGATGCCAGTTTAAGTAAGGCGTCATCTTCAAGCAGGGAATCGGCATCGATCCCGCAAAAATATTCCTTGCGGGAAATATTAATGCCCGCATTCAGGGAATCCGCCTTGCCGCCGTTTTCCTTATCGACCACGACGAGTTTAGGAATAGAGGGGTTCATATAGATCCCCCTGATTGGCTTGGTATTTAACTTGTACTCAAAAATATGATCTACTCTTATCAGATCATAATATTGAATTAACACATTCAGAGTTTTGTCTTTAGACCTATCGTTGACGATAATGAGTTCATAATCCGGATATTTAAGGTTGAGCAGGGAATTCGCACTCTCGATTATCGTCTTTTCTTCATTATAAGCCGGGGCAATAATGGAAACCGAGGGCAGAATTTTTTTCTTGAAAAGAAAGCTACTGTTTTTTATCCTCCACAGGCGCTCTTGCTGATTGACATGGAAAAACGAAAACATCAAGAGAACAAGATAAATTAAATTTATGGCCAGAAAATAAAAAGCCAGGTAGTAATTGCATTCTATTACAAATATTTCTAGTTGTTTAGTCCAGGAAATATGCAATATCAGATCATGATGTCTGAAAACGTAAATTAGAGGAAAGATTAGCAGACTGAAAAGCAAAATCAGATAGATATTAGAAATCAACTTTTTATCTTTGTTTTCTACCTTCGGCTCCTCGTTTTCCGGCTGTGGAACAATTCTGCATTTATAGGCTACTCTTTCACATAAATAACGGGAAAATTCCCGTTTCAAATTCTCCGAAATAGTGACAACCTCTCGGATGATCGCAACCAGTTCATTCTCTACTTCGATATTCTTATTTTTATTAAGAAAATCTATAATCTCACTGGTTCTTCCCAAGAGTAAGATCTGCTTGATGATCTGGGCTGCAGATTCCTTGTTCCTGGTAATTAACTTCATAATAAAATACTCGATACGTATCGAAAGAATTTCCGCCAGGCGCTGTTTAATTGCCAAATCCTTTTCTTCTGCAAAGGCTTGCAGAATAATATTTATATACGTCGGATTTTTTTTAATCAATAAAGAAAGCGCATTAACAGCACTTCGGGCAGTATCATGATTGCGTACATAGGTAAGCAGTTTCCCAATGTTTTCCTGATTATGGAAATTAGCCAGCGCCTTAACTGCGATATTTTTTAGCTCAATATCTTCGGAATGCAAATATTTTTCATCATCCAGAAGCTGGGGATAGTAACGAGCCAGGATGTCGGCTGCTTTATAGACCAACTGATGGTAATTTTCCTTAAGATTCATACTGAGAGGCAATTTTTTATACTTTCCACAATAATAATCAGGTTTAACTGTCCCATAATACGGACATGTACGAATGTCTTCGGACTCACCAGGTGTTGCATACATACAGTTAGAACAGGACTTCACCCCACTCACACCATAGATAGCTTGAAGTCTGGAAATGGCCTCATTTTTGCTATCAATCAGTTGGATAAGATAGTTTTTGACCTCCTCGGAAAAATACACCGAAGCAAAATCAACTATCAGTTCTTTAATCTCCATCCGTTGGTTGTCCACAATTTGCGGAAGATAGGCATTAAAGGATTTGCCAAAATCCGCAATCAGCATATTAACCTTTTCTCTATACCAACGGTGAGCATTAAACAAAGAGAAGACCAAGACAGGGAGAGAAGCCTCGTTCTTTATATCAGACAAAGCATTGGCAATATATAATTTAACCGGATAAAGCTTCTCCTTTAAGAGCGCCTTTTCAAGAGCCAGCCTGGCATTGTCCGTACCAAGAAAACCAAGATATACAGCGGCTTCCATTCTCCTGATTCTAAACCATGATCGCAGTTGACGTATGTATTTCTTTTCCAGCCGCACTTGCTCCAAAGTTTTTTTTATCTTTTCTTCGTTCTGCCTGTTAAGCTTAATAGATTGCTGAAACTCAAAGCCGATGGCTAAAGGAAATTTGAACCCTAATTTTTGCAATTTTCCAGAAATGAATTCCACTAAAGCCTTCTTCTGTTTTTCGTGCTCCAGCTTCTCCTCATCGTTTTTCAGCCTTCTGATGAGCAAAAGGGACAGCATAATTCCTATGAGGAGAAAAAGCACGATAGCCAATATCACGTAAACTTCAACTTTAAAGTTCATCGAAACGTTTCCCCTTTGATCCTGTTTTTGATAACTCCCAGCAATTCGGAAAGCATGACCGGCTTGCGGAAATAATGCTCAATTCCCAACGCCGCTGCTCTCTCGACAGTATCATCATCTTTGAGGTGGGAAACTATCAGGAAAGGAATATTTTTGGTCTGCGATTTGGCAAGGAGACTTTCGCGAATCAGGAAACCATCGATTTTAGGCAGCATAATTTCGGAAATAATCAGATCCACTTCCTCTGTTTCCAGAATTTTTAAGGCCTCTTCCCCGTCACGAGCGATGAGTACTTTATAGTTCGAATTCTCCAAAAATGTTTTTAAGACATCGATACTCACTTCATCGGTCTCGACGATCAGGATCTTCCCGATCTCCTCCTGATATTTTTCTAAAGAAGAACTGCTGCAAACAAAGTTCATTCCCATCCTTTTGGCCAGCTTGACGCGCATGGTGGCAATATTGTACATTCTCTCTGCCGGATCATTCAGATACGGATTACCCTCTCTTAATTCATCTAAAGTGACAACCCCTATCGATACCGTTATTTTCTCAACGAATTTTTCCGATGAAGCAATCTCATTTCTCACCCTCTCCGCGAAACTCACAGCCGCTTCCCGGGTGGTATGCTGGAGATAGCAAGCAAAAGACGCTCCCTGAAGCCGAAACAGCAGGGTATTTTCCTCTTTTAGGGCTGTCACCATATCGGCTATATTCTTCAGAATCTCATTGACTTCCTGCTCCCCGTAAGAAAAGCGGATTTTATCTACCTGATCCACGTCCAGGATAAGAAGGGCGGGATTCTGGGGCGAATCAGAAGCTAACAAATTTTCCAGTTCTGAGGTCAGATAATTCTGGAAAAAATCATAGTTATACAAACCGGTCACCGGGCAATGCACCAATTTTTCCTGAACTTCTTTTATGCTGTTCTCCAACCTGGCATTGATTTCCTTAAGCAGGAGATTTTCCTGACTCAGATGAAGCGCTTTCTCTTCAGCCTGTTTGAGCGTGGTTTGAAACACTTCAGGCATCGGAATATCATATTCCTGAGATAGTTTACGCACATAAGGTTCGATCACAATCAGCCATTGTAAACCCTTCCGGGCCAGGATAAATTCAAAAAGCATATCCCACAAACGGTTGCCCGGATAATTATAATCCGTTATTTCCAGCGTCTCCTTATCCAGGGTCAGTTCTAAACCCTCAATGGCTTGTAAGACTTCCGCCTTATTAAAGATCGCAACATATCGTTTGATAACCAAACTACAGATTAGTTTGACGCCACCGGACTTCATTAGATTTTTCTTTATGGAAGCCATAAAGGAACCGCATTCCATATCTCTTAAGGCTTTAATATAGGTTTTTACGTTATCGCGGATAATCGAACCATGTTGAGGCGCAATCATCGAGATATCCAGTCGGAGGAATTCTTCCATAATCGGCCGGAGAATATCATTCGAAGGCATATAATGTTCGTGGAAGGTCTTCATTTTCTCCAGATAATCTTCTCCGGCATAGAGTGTCCATTCATAGGAAAATGCCCCAAAGAGATCACTGGAAAAAAGGATTTTGGAACGTTCATCATAGGTTGCAATAGCCCCGGGAAAGTGCAAATAGGGAGTGGGCAAAAACCTCAGAACCCGGCCTGATTTTAAGACCAATTTGAATCCGTTTTCATTGACGATATAATAATCTGATTTGATGCCATAATATTTAACTAAATTCTGAGTTCGCCAATGAGTAATAATTTTAAAATTTGCCCCTTTTTGTTCAAACAAAGGAACACTCGCAGAAAAATCAGGGTCCTGATGATGAAGGATAACATACTTGATTTTTCCCAGAGGTACAATACTTAAGACATTTCCCAGCACGTCTTCAAAATCCAGGACTGAGCCAGGGTCAATCAAAACCGCTTCTTCTTCATCAACCAGCAAATAAGGATTACAGTTAAGGCCACCCTGCTGCCCTCTGCTCCCTACCCAGTAGATATTCTCGGCAATTTCAACAACTCTTGCGTTACTCATTGGCTTACTATACCCCCCCCAAATATTTTAATATTTTCTATTGTTTCCCATATGCTTCCTATCGATTCCATAATAGCCTACGGCATAATTCAAACTTATATAAATAATATTCCATACCCTGCCCTAAGTACACAAATATGAACATTGTTTTAAAACCCTTGCGGCCTAAAAGCAACGTTTGTATTTGGCATCGGATGTTATACTTTTACTGCCTTAATGATAAAATTACCTGTTTAATTGCGCAAGATTTTCAGTGATTCTTCTTTTGTAGAACCATGCTGTTTTTTATTCCTTCAACCTATTTTACATCTGCTTTCCACAAACCATGCAGATTGCAATAAGCATATACTTCTGCGTTTTTCTTATCACAAAATACGGCTTTGGGTTCGTCAGCCGAGGTTAGTGAGATTCTTTCAGTCCCATCGTCGCTTACTACAGCAATCCATTCTATATAATGCCCGTCTGTCATGGGATGGAGATTTGATCCAACCTGGACGGTTATCTTCCCGTTTTCCTTTGTTGCTACAGGAATATGCTTTTCAGTGGATGCTTCTGTAGTATTCGCTTTCATCTCTGTCATTGGTTTACCGCAACAAACAAGCTGACCGCCTCCATTCTTGATCAAACCTACGAGGGTCCCGCAAATTTCGCATTTGTAAAAAGCTACAGGCGCTTTCATCTTAAATATCCCCCTCTTCCCTCGATTCTTAGATATTTTAATAGGTTTCTGCAAACAGCTCAAAAAATGCCTGTGGATGAATACATGCAGGGCATTTCTCCGGAGCTTCTGTGCCTTCATGTACATAACCGCAGTTCCCGCATTTCCACATAACTTTTTCACCCTTTTTGAAAACTTTACCATTTTCGATGTTCGCTGCAAGCTTGTTAAACCTTGTCTCATGCCTTTTTTCGACAGAAGCAATCATTATGAAGGCTTCTGCAATTTCAGGATAGCCTTCTTTTTCAGCTACTTTTGCAAATTCTGGATAGAGGTCTGTCCACTCCTCATTTTCACCACTTGCCGCGGCTTTCAGGTTATCAAGGGTAGTTCCCTGGGCAACCGGATAAACTGCATTTATTTCCATTGTTGCCGGCAGTTCATTCTGAAACCCCTCGAGCAGGAATTTATAAAACCTCTTCGCATGCTCCTTTTCATTGTCGGCTGTTTCAATAAAAATATTTTTTATTTGCTTATATCCTTCCTTGTCAGCTACTGATGCATAATAGGTATAGCGGTTGCGTGCCTGAGATTCACCAGCAAACGCTTTTAGAAGATTTTCAGCAGTTTTAGTCCCATTTAAGCCCTTCATAAGTTACATCCTCCTTTTTACATTTTTTTATTATACCACACCACTTTACAAGAAATAAATATTGCAGCTTTTTCATAATGTTGGTTACCAAATGAATACTCAATCCAAGCAAATTCATTCCATGTTGTTTTATGAATACACCCAACTACTAAAAGTAATATAGATAATATCAACAATATCAATGTTTTTTCATAATTATCTTTATTTCCTCAAATTAGCAAAAGTATGTTAATAATAAGAAAATCAAATTTCTTCCTCGATACCTTCTTTCTTTTAATTATTTACTTAGGGATTACGTATAACGTCTTGGGAATTTCCTACGTACCCGTGCCGAAGGTCTGGCGCAAGCTTGCCAATCATCATTAACCTCACTCATTGCAAGCTCCAGAGGGCATGTCCCGTTAGGATAGGCTGGTCTTTAGCCACAACGTAAATTCCTTGTTATACAACGTGGCCCCCACTTTTATCTCACTCCAAAAACAATAAATAATATTATAATTTACTGCAAATTCTTAATGATATTTGAACAAGATTATCTCGTATATCTTCTCTGCTTTTCCACGAGTCTTAGAACGATTCCCCTTGACGAATGAATTTGAGTGTAGCGTAGCGGAACCTTCCATGTTATACACCGTTGATATGCGTTATATCTTATACTTTTTAATAAGTTGCTTAGCCTTTTTTCTTGTTTTTGAACTTATACTCGTAGTTCTCTTTTTTATAAAACAAACAATTTCATCCTTATAATTGCTCTTGAAAAATACATCATCAAATATATTTAAAACACTATATTCTAAGAGCGCAATCTGTTTTTCAGTATAATTACATACTTTTTCAAGTTTTAAAAGAATGTTAACCACTTCATCTATCATGTCAAGCCTAGTCTTTAAAATAATTCTTATATTATTTATACAACATTCTCCAGTCATAAACTTTTCGTCATTAATATGTTCCAGATATTTTGTCCATATTAACGATAATCGATCTTCCTCATCAACTTCTACTAAGTTCGCAATCAGTGTTAATCCAATATCTCTATGATAAGAATTATCATGATCTAATAATTTTACAAATTTATCCCAATATTTGTAATACAAAGAAGGTGCTTTCTTACTCGCATCCGAAACTACATAATAACAATGGTAATATATCATAATATTAGTATTTGAAAGCAATTCATTTATAATTAAGTCTCTAATATTACTATTACTATTTATTAGCTTGACAAAATAATCGCGATCAAAATCTTTTTCAGAAATCTCCTTTAAAATTGCATTTTTTTTCATTTAATCTCTCCTTATCAATGGCGTATAACATATCCGTATTGCCGAAGTTCATGACCCCTAGCCTGACTTAGCTTAGGATCATAAATTTGGGTGTAGCGTACGGAATCATAAACTTTTATTAAGCGAAGTTTGTATTTTTTCAACCTTTACTTTTTAACAATTTCAACCCTTCCCTTTCGCTCAATGCAGATAAATCTTGTTTCTGAATAAATTCCTTTATTTTCTTTGGTTCTATTTTAGAATACTCCCTGAGTGACCATCCAATAGCTTTCTGGATAAAGAATTCATCCTTTCCTTGCAGACGTTCAATTAAATTAAATAACAATTTCAAATCTGTATTTTCTTTATATCCAAGTTGAAATAGCAAACAGGTCCGCTGAAGCCAGATATCATCACTGTCCATCCATTTTGAAATATATTCATCCCTTAACTCCGGAAACATTTTAAAAAATTCCCCAACAAGTTTTTTAGATATGAAATCCACCGTGTCCCACCAGGATTTATTAGTTATCATATATTCAAATAAAGAAATAATATCTTCTTCGAATCCCTTTTTATACTTTTCCAGAAGCTCCAATGCAAAATATTGATATTCTCTTTCCGGAAGTTTCCATAATTTCCTTATAACAACATCGATATCATCATAGTCAGGCCGCTCTGCCTTTCTCATAAATTCCTGGGTCACCTTACGTCTTGTTTGTGCTTTTATACCAAAAAAATCAAAATTTCCTTTCATGTATTCAATTTGTTTTTTAGCATTTTCCGGATTAGATTTTTCCATAAAAGCCTGCCTAATTTTTGCAATATAATCATTAACTTCAAACCCCATAATAGTCACCCGCCTTACAAGATTATTTTAAAACTTTTTAAAAATTGTTTCATTATTTTTTTGGATCTATTTGACAAATCTTCATTATAATTATGAGAATATCTATCTGCAAATCCATGTTCTCCATCAAATATTTTTATAGAGGTTGCCTTCGTACTCCTTACCATCTATCCTAATTTTGGCCCCACCCTTTGAAGGATGGTTAGAATTCTTAACCGTGATGTTGTAGGTTGCGCCCCTGAACTTTCTTTTGATCTTGTAACCATCCCACTCCTTTGGGACGCAGGGGTCAACCCTAAGTCCATTGAACTCAGGTCTCACCACCAAAATGAAGTCGATTCCGACCCTATGCATCCAAGACGCGGTGCCCGTGAGCCAAGAGTGGCCAGCTTCCCCAAAGTCGGGATGGTTCGGTCCTGTTATGTACTCAGCGTAAATATACGGTTCCAACTTGTAAACATCCTGATTATCACAGACACTGGTGGGCAAGGACTGTTTATAATAGTGATAAGCCATATCACCCCCTCCAAGGATATTAGTTGTTCTTTGGAAATATTATATTCTATCTCGTCTTTAACTACTGGTAGCATATGCTCTAACTGTTCAGGCATTATTGTGCTTATAAAAAGCCTATAGCTTTTTTCCTCTCTAAGTCAGAAGTCGTCACAGTTACATACACAACATTGTTTTTAAAAAGGTTAGTTATAACCTTGCGGGTGGCTACACAAAATATTTTCCTATTTTGCTAAAATTAAAGTGTTCCTGGTTATAAATAACTAATCGGTTACCTTTTTTCCGAGGACGACCTCGTTTGCCAGTAGGTTCAGGAGGCAAGTCATTAAGTACAGTATCAACTCTAACATTGTCAATAAGCTCAAGATTATTATATTTTTTAACAGTTTCTAATACTTCTCCTTTAGGATACCAGTTATCACAGCAAAGTATAACCATCTTATAGTTTTTAAGTATCCCCATAACCCAGTTAATCATTTCTGATGCTATCTGTAGCTTTGATTCGGCAGGATTATCTTTTTTAATCTGTAACCTATGAGTACTTTGAGATAATAGATAACCTGCTTTTTAAAGAACATAGGAATTTTAAGAATTAATCCTACAAAACAATGTCCATTAAGATAGTTAGAGCCATTCCGAGCAGTGTGGTCAAAAAGTTCTTTCCGACATTCAAAGTGGACACCGAATTTTGCCTGCAAGGTATCATCAATAACAACAAATATGAATAATGGCTTTAAGACTTTTGGTATATAGGACAAAGCTATCTTTACAGTAGTTCGCATAAGATATTTTAAATTCAGTTTGGTATATGAAAGCAGGTAGTAGTATGAATTCAACGACTTGTTTGTTACTTTTTTTAGAAACCATTTATGCATAAAACTAACAGATTGAATACTGGTCATAGTGATAATTCCAATACATAACCAAATAAATTTTATCCTGGTTGGGTTTGTAAAAAATCTGGTATATTGAAAAAAATACGAAAAAAGTATTCCAATTGTCGAGGTTTTATGATATTCTTTTATTAAGCGCTTGATAGTATCATCTCCTTTGGGTAGGATATGCTTTCAAGCGCTAATATATATTATTTTGAGTTATTGGTCCAGCTTTTTGGCAAATATTTCCTCTATTTTTTGTAAAGTGGTAATTTTTCTCCTTGAATGAAGTAATTCAAAAATGACGAGAATACAGAAATTATGAGTTCTTGTCCTACATTTATTTCTTGAAATTTTGCCTTGATAACTTCTTTCTCTTTTTCTTCTTTTATCTTTCCTATATACAAGATATCTCTTAAATCCTTAGAAATATTTATACTATAGTCGTTTTGATTAAAAGTGAAAGTTGTTGATGGAATGGGATTAAAATTAATTAATTGTTCTTCCATGGTTAGTTGATTTACTTGGTTACTGAAGGTTCTTTTCTTGTAAGTATCTAGTGCTTTAACATGTTCTTCAATCGCACAATAGATGTTAGAAGAATTAGCTAAAAGAGATAAGCTTAGCAAAATATACATCAAAAACATAACTTTTCTTCTCATAATGTAGCCTCTCCTTTCTTGATGAAAGGTTGCATATGAATACAAATTACATATTTTATTTTTGGCTGTATAATAAAAATGGTTGATGAGGTACTTGACAAAAGGGGTAAAAAAAGATATCGCTCCTCATTGAACAAAAAACAAAAAAATAAAAAGAGAGAGAGGAGCGATATCATAAGCAACAAAATTATAGCACAAATACTGGGTATTGATAAAGGCTTTAAGTTAAAAGACAGAAAAGATTTGAAAAAGAGGGAGAGATTTATTTTGAAGTGGGATATTCGAAAAAGATAGAGATACCAGAATGCCCGTATAAATGTAAAGAATGTAATGACAAGCGAGAATACATAGTACGTAACGGTAAAGCAAAAGAAAGGATCATCAAGGCTGAAAAAGTTGGGACACAAAGAATATATCTGATACACAGACCACAAAGACACATGTGTAAAAAAACAGGGAAAAGCTTCAGAAATGAGAAGATAAGTTATAGATGGCAAAAGATAACAGAAGCAGCTCTCGATATGAGAGTCTCGTTTAAGAATGCAGTCAAAGAAGAATTACCTGGAGTGAAAGTAGTAGCGGACCATTTTCATGTAGTAAAAGACGCACAGAAAAAGCTAAGAGAAAGTATAAAGATAGAGGAAGAGGTAACGAATAACAATAAAAAGATACCTGTAAGATTATTCTTTATATTGTAAACAGTTATCCTTTCTGAGCTGAAACTACTCAACAAAAAAAGCTGTATTACCCTTGTCATCATCTCTTCAGTCTATTCTATCAACCATATTTGACAAGGAGCCTGCGTTAGCTTTCTTAAGAAGTGGCTTTATGATATAATTATTACTACAAAAATGTATTGATGAAAATTTTTCAAAAAGCTTTTAAAACTATTTGACATTGTAGGAGGGATGTTTTGAGACAAAAATTATTTGTGTTGCTTTTTTTTATTATTTTTACGTTATCGACCTTTGCCACAGTTTTTGATGATTTTGTTTACTACGTAGATCTTCAAACAATGCATGAATCAGATGATCCATATTTAAAGATCCTTGGAGGCTTGTTGAAACGATGGGAAACGGGATTATCGATGTATGTAGACAATTTGCAACTTTCAGATCTAGTGCTGTTTCCTGATGATGAGACAACCCTAAAGATATTAAAAGAGTCAGACCCTTATTTTTACCTTGAACCTACCAAATTGTTTGAAGAAGCCCTAAGAGAATACCCTGATTCAATAATAATAAATTCTATGTATCTTTTTTTCAACTTCCAATATTGGCAAAATTCTTTGAACCCATCTGTAGCGAAAGAAATCTTTGAATATTCTGAAAAAATCGAAAGGCTTGTGGGAGGGAAAACTCCCTATACTGTTTATTACCAAGGACAAATCCTATCAAAATCTAAAATATATAATGATCCTCAAAAGGCTTATAATGATTTAAAAGGAATCTATCTCACTTACAATTACGATAAAAAAATAATTGAATCATTGGTAGAAATAAGTTTTCAAACAAATAACTACGACATTATAAAAGACCTATATAATACTTATATGAATTTAAAAGGGCAAAATGCTCAAACTTTACTGTACTTTTCAAAAATTTTTTACAACATGGGAGAAACGGAAAAATCTAAGGAAATAGCCCTTTCTTTAATTCCAGTTTCAAAGGACTCATCAATTCTATCTGAAACATACGAATTTTTAGGTGACATAGAAAACATTTACGGAAAACAGATAGAATATTATCAAAAAGCTTTAACCCAAGACAAGGAAAACGGAAGAATAATGTCTAAATTGGGGTTAACTTACTATCGTTGGGATAAAAAAGAATATGGCCAATTAGCTAGATACTTTCTCAATGGTGCTCAAAGTCGTAACTATGTCACCGAAGAAATGGAAAAAGCTCTAAGAGAATTGAGATCGAGAGTTGTATTTGAAATTTTCCTTAAGTATCTATTACCCTTGCTGTTAGGAGTAGCTTTTGCATTATGGTTGCTATATTATTTGGATAAAAAAAGGAAGGTCAAGGAACACGAACAAATATTTAAAGAGCAGAATAATAAATAAGGAAGCTAATAAGTTCAATACAGGAGGAATTATTTTGGAATTAGGCGAAAAATTTGAAGAGCTTATGAAAGTAATGAAAAGATTGAGAGGACCAAAAGGTTGCGATTGGGACAAAGCCCAAACACATGATAGTTTGAAACCCTATATAATTGAAGAAGCTTATGAATTGGTTGATTCTATTGACGAACAAGATATAACAAAAATAAAAGAAGAGTTAGGAGATATATTACTCCAAGTTGTTTTTCATTCCACTATTGCTGAAGAAAACAATGAGTTTTTTACTATTGAAGTGATAAATGAACTGATCGAAAAGTTAGTCAGAAGACATCCGCATGTTTTTGGAGATGAAAAAGTATACTCTTATGCCAGATGGGAGGAAATAAAAGCAAAAGAGAATGGAGAGAAGAACTTTAGTAGAATCGGTAAACTTAACAAAGCCTTACCAGCACTGTCACTGGCAAGAAGAATTCAAGAAAACGCTGCTGCGGTGGGGTTTGACTGGTTAGAAGTGAAAGACGTGCTCGATAAAGTAAAAGAAGAAGTGGAAGAACTTAATGAAGCAAAAACCCAAGCAGAATTAGAAGAAGAGTTTGGGGATTTATTATTTGCACTGGTTAACTTGGCTCGTTTTTTAAAGATAGATCCGGAAGTATCTTTAAGAAAGGCGAGTGAGAAGTTTATAGAACGCTTCAACCAGATGGAAAAAGCAATTGAAAAAGATGGAAAAGAATTTGAAGCTTTAAATTTAGATGAGTTAGACAAATATTGGGAATTCATTAAAAAAGAGGAAAAGAGGTGAAAATTAGGTGGAAATAGGCATATTTGGCCTTCCATTAACGGGTAAAACTACTATTTTTTCCCTTTTAACCGACTATAAAATAGAGGATAGTTATAAAAGAGAGGCTATCAAAAGAACGGCTATTATCAAAGACGAAAGAGTTAATTCTCTCGCACGTTTATACAAGCCTAAAAAGATTATCTTTGCTAGTTTAGATTTTATCGATATTCCAAGTTACGACCACAAAGGGGATCCAAAAGAAAAAACGAGAATTTTTCAGATGATACAAAATGTTGATGCTTTGCTTTTGGTTATAAGATCGTTTAAAAACCCCTCGGTACCTTGGCCTGAAAATGCTGATAATCCAATAAAACAACTAGAAATTTTAAAAACAGAACTAATTTTCAGAGATTTAGAAATTGTAGAGAATCGATTAGAAAGGCTTGAAACGCAAAAGAAAAAGACAAAATTCTCAGTAACAGAAGAAAACGAAGAAAAAATTTTGTTGAAAATAAAAGAAGTTTTGGAGGATGAGGTTTTTGTTTCAAAGATGGAATTGAGTGAAGAGGATAAAAAATTAGTTGGCTCTTTAGCTTTATTCACTTTAAAACCCATCATCGTCTGTGTCAACGTCGATGATGACCAATTTACAAAAGATAGCTATGAATATAAGGAACAGATAATTGAAGAATGTAAAAAACAGAATTTTGCGTATATTGAGATAGACGGAAAAATAGAAGTAGAAATAAACGAGCTTGAGAATGAAGAAGAAAAAAGATTATTTCTGGAAGATTTATCAATTAAAGAACCTGGTGTTGAAAGATTAGCAAAAATTGTGTATAATCATGTTGGACTAATTTCCTTTTTCACCGTCGGAAAAGACGAGGTAAGAGCATGGACCGTAAAAAAAGGCAGTACAATGAAGGAAGCTGCGGGGAAAATACATTCTGATTTTGAAAAGAATTTCATTCGCGCAGAGGTTATGAAATACGAGAATTTAATTAAATACGGAAGCGAAGAAAAAGTAAAAGAACAAGGACTTTGGAGATTGGCTGGTAAAGATGAAGTATTAGAAGATGGAGAAATATTAAACATTAGAGCTAATGCTTGATTAGAGGGGTGACCTAATGATACTTGTCACAGGAGGAGCTGGGTACATAGGTTCTCATTTGGTCAAAAGGTTGCAAGATCAAAATAAAGAAGTAGTAGTTTTTGATAATTTTGAAAAAGGTCATAAGTGGGCTGTCAAAGATGTACAAGTCGTTGAAGGAGATCTTAGAAACGAAAAAGATATTGATTATGTATTTGAAAATTACAAAATAGATGAAGTATATCATTTCGCAGCTTTTTCATTGGTTGGTGAATCAATGAAAGAACCTTATAAATATTTTAAAAACAATATATGTGGGACATTGAACCTTCTGAACAGTATGCAAAAACACAAAAGTAGGTACATAGTTTTTTCTTCTACCGCTGCTGTTTATGGAGAACCTAAAATAGTCCCCATCACTGAAGATCAAACTAAGAATCCCACAAACATCTATGGTCAATCAAAATTAATGGTTGAAGAAATACTAAATTGGTATTCTAAACTTGATATTATAAGGTATGTAGCTTTAAGATATTTCAATGCTGCCGGGGCATATTTTGATGGCAGTATAGGTGAAGCTCACGAACCGGAAACTCACTTGATCCCATTAGTTCTGGAAACAGCTTTAGGAAAAAGAGGCAAGCTGTACGTTTATGGAGATGATTATCCAACCAAGGACGGAACACCCATTAGAGACTATATCCATGTTATGGATTTGATAGAGGCCCACATTTTAGCTATGAAATGGATGAAGGAAAACGAAAAATCTGACGTATTTAATTTAGGTAACGGGCAAGGATTTTCCGTTTTAGAGGTTATTAAAGCATCCGAAAAAGTAACTTCAAAAAAAATAAATTACCAAGTAGTAGAAAGAAGACCTGGCGATCCTGCTGTTTTAATAGCTTCCTCAAAAAAAGCAAAGGAGATCCTAAACTGGCACCCTCAACACAAGGAATTAGAAAAGATAATATCCGACGCTTGGAATTGGCATAGAAATAAAGATAAAAAAGGATTAGGAGGATAACATATGGAGACAGTAGAGATAAAAAAATGGATAAGAGACATACCAGATTTTCCAGAAAAAGGCGTTATATTTAGAGACATTACCCCACTTTTGAAAAATCCTGAAGTATTTAAATATTCACTTAACAAAATCGTCGAATTGATAAAAGATTGGGATTTTGATTGTATTGTATCCCCTGAGTCAAGGGGGTTTATATTTGCCACACCTTTAGCTTATATCATGGATAAAGAATTCGTTCCCATCAGAAAACCAGGAAAACTACCTTACCAAACTTATTCGATCTCTTACGAATTGGAATATGGTCAAACATCCCTGGAAATGCATGTTGACGCGATTGAAAAAGGTGAAAAAGTCATAGTTGTTGATGATGTGTTAGCCTCGGGAGGTACTACAAAAGCCATAAAAGAATTAATAGAAAGAGCTGGAGGAGAAACCGTTGGAGTTGTTTGTCTTGCCGAACTAACCTATCTAAACCCAAGAGAAAATCTAAAAGATTTGGAAATTGCTAGCTTGATATATTATTGAAAGTATAATTTAATTGTAAGAAGGGGGAAAAAAGATGAATGGAATAAAATTTGATTTCTCAAATGTTATTCATCCCAATATAGAAAATGGATTAACGGAGGAAGAAATAAACCAACACGCCAATAGAATTCAAGATATTGTGGAAATGATAAAACAAAAAAATCCTGGCTTTTTGAGTCTACCTTTCACAAGGGTTTACATAGATAGAGTTTTGGATTTAAAAACGTGGGTACAAAGTTTTGAAAGTGTAGTAGTTTTAGGAATAGGCGGTTCAGCATTAGGAAATCAAGCACTGCAAACAGCGCTCAATCCATTGAATTATAATGTTTTATCTAAAGAAATAAGAAAAACTCCTAAAATCTTCATTCTCGATAATGTTGACCCTGATTTCATAGCGTCCGTATTAGATCAAATCGATCCAAAGACTACTTTGTTCAATGTTATATCAAAATCCGGTACAACAGCCGAAGCCATGGCAAATTATTTGGTTGCAAGAGGAATAGTAGAAGGATTTGGATTAGACCCAAAAGAACATTTTCTATTCACCACCGACCCAGAAAAAGGTATATTGAAAAAAATAGCTGAAGAAGAAGGAATAAAAACCCTAGATATACCCCCTTCAATTGGTGGCAGGTTCAGTGTTTTGACCCCTGTTGGTCTTTTATCAGCTTTGGCAAGCGGAATAGATATAATTGATCTATATAACGGTGCCAAGGAAATGCATCAAAGGGTTATTAATCCAAACATTTGGGAAAATCCCTCTGCTTTTAATGCCCTAGTCCATTATCTTTATTACCAGAAAGGTTACAATATTTCTGTAATGATGTCATACTCAAACAAATTATATCTACTAGCTGATTGGTACAGACAATTATGGGCAGAAAGCATTGGGAAAAAATACAATTTAAAAGGTGAAGTCGTGAACGTTGGTCAAACTCCAATAAAAGCATTAGGTACAACAGACCAACATTCCCAAGTTCAACTATATAACGAAGGGCCTTACGATAAGGTAATCACTTTCATACAATTAGAAAATTTCGAACGAAACATAAAAATCCCTAACATACACTGTGATCTTCCTGAGCTATCTTATCTGGGAGGTAAAAATCTTTCAGCCCTTTTGAATACAGAACTAGCTGGTACGGAATACGCTTTGACAGAAAACAATAGACCAAATCTCAAAGTTATTTTCCCTCAGATCAATCCCTTCAATGTGGGACAATTCATATTCGCATATGAATTTCAAACAGCAGTGATGGGAAGTCTATTAGAGATAAACCCCTATGACCAACCCGGTGTCGAATTAGGTAAAAAGGTTACTTATGCTATGATGGGAAGGAAAGGATACGAAGATTTCAACATCGAGGTAGAAAACAAACTTAAAAGCAAAAAACAGGTAACGATGTAAAAATGGTAATAGGAATTACAGGCCCTGCAGGATCTGGAAAAAGCACTGTATCAAAGATAATAAAAACAATATACAAAAATAAGGCATCCATAATCGATGTGGATAGGTTAGGACACGAGGTCTTAACCTATCTTTTTATTAAAGAGAAATTAAAAGAAAACTTTGGAGACGAAATATTTGACGATAATAACAATATTTCAAGATCCAAACTTGGAGAAATAGTTTTTTCAAATAAAGAAAAGTTAGAATTATTGAATCAGATTGTCCACCCAGAAATTCTTAAAAAAACTGAACAAATAGTGAGAAAAATTTCAAATAAAAATGATATAATAATTGTAGATGCAGCTTTGCTTTTCAAAATAGGAGTGGACAAATTATGTGATAAAATTATCTACGTAGATGCCCCAGAAGAATTACGTATTAAAAGGCTGTCAGAAAATCGCGGTATCCCCTTGGAGAGATCAAAAAATATCGTTGAATCACAAGATTACAAAGACTATAAACATTATGATTTTAAAATATGGAACGCTGGTAATTTTGATCAATTGTACAAAGAAATAGAAAAAATTATCCAAAACTTATGAGGAGGTGTTTGGAGTGAAGAAAGTTGTTACCATTCTTTTTACAATTTTACTTGTTTCTTTTGCTTTTTCTCAAGTCGAAATTGAGTTTTGGCACGCGATGGGTGGGCAACTGGGAGAGACGTTGAACTCCTTAGTCGATACCTTTAATAGGGAAAACCCAGATGTTCACGTCTCAGCTATCTATGTAGGGAACTACAGCGCTTTAAACCAAAAGTTACTTTCTACAATCACCGCTTACTCCCAAGGAAGTACTACAGACCTTCCGACTTTATCCCAAGCTTACGCAAACTGGACGGCAATGTACCTTTTTTCTGGTGTAGTGGAACCACTTAACGGATATATTGAAAATGATTCCGCGTTTAAGGATGCTTGGGATAATCAGATATTCCCTGTTCTAAAGGATATAGTTACTTGGGGAGACACTGTATACGGAATCCCATTCAACAAATCTGTTTATGTTTATTATTATAACCCTGATCTCTTTGATCTATTTGGAGTTAACCCCCCCAAAACTATGAATGAGTTGTTTGAAGTAAGTGAACTTTTAACAATGGATTTGGATATGGATGGAGAAACAGATCAATATGGATTAGGTGCGAGAAACTTTATCGACGATTTTCAGATATTTTTATATGCACATAACGTAACATTCTTAGAATACGTTGGTGACGGTAAATACAAGATTGTTTTACCTGAAGAAGAAACAAAAGAAGTTTTAAGATACATAAAGAACCTGAAAGATTCTGGATACGCCCTGTTCCAAAACGCATATTTGGATCCCCAGTTCGGCTCAGGAGAAATCGCTGCTTACATGGCAACTGTTGCAGGCTTAACTTATGCCGAAAAATCTTCCAGAGGGAAACACGGGGTTGCTTGGGCTCCATTGCCTTCTGTAGATGGTGTCCCTCGCTCACCTATAGCTGGAACAGATTTGATAATGTTTAATTGGGTAAGCCAAGAGCAAAAAGACGCAGCATGGAGATTCCTTAAATTTTTGATGGACCCCATTAACGTTGCATATTGGTCAATAAATACCGGATATGTTCCAATAAGAAGAGATGTTGAAGAAGTTCCACAGTGGAAAGCTCATACGGCAAGAGATGATAAACCAACTATTGCACTTAAAGAATTAGAAACCGCTATCCCAGATCCAAAACCTGCAGCATGGAACAATATAAGAGGTGACATCAGCACAGTATTTGCTAACTTCCTAAATGATATGGCCACAGTAGACGAGACATACGATGCTATTGTGAATACTTTAGAAACAGGATTAAAGGAGACAGGTGAATACGCTGAATAATAAATAATAATCATCAAAACCCCAGGTAGAATCAGAACCTGGGGTTTCATTTTGGTGGAGTTGATGGGATTCGAACCCACGACCTTTGCCTTGCGAAGGCAACGCGCTCCCGCTGCGCTACAACCCCTTCTTTTTATATTATATCAAAATTCATCAAAGAATTAAACTTCTTGTATAATTCCATCTCTAATTTGAATAATTCTATCAGCTCTTTTTGCAATATTCGAATCATGGGTAACTACCACAAGCGTTGTTCCCTTTTCTTTTCTTATTTCCTCCAAAAGGTTTATTATTATTTCACCATTTTCACTGTCAAGATTTCCAGTTGGCTCGTCAGCCCATATAACCTCTGGCGAATGTATTATAGCCCTTGCAATTGCAACTCTTTGTTGCTCTCCACCTGATAGCTCATAAGGGAATCTTTCTACTTTATTGTCAAGCTTAACTTTTTTTAAAACTTCGTAAGCCTTTTCTTTTGAGGTTTTATTCTTTTCTCCTAAGATTAACAAAGGCATTTGGACATTTTCTAAAACCGTTAAAACCGGAATTAGATTAAAAAATTGAAACACAAAGCCCATGTTTTTGGCTCTGAAGGAAGTCCGTTCTTCTTCTTTCAAATTTTGGAATGGAACCCCTTTAAAGTATATCTCGCCGCTTGTAGGATTATCTATTGCAGAAAGGCAATTAAGCAAGGTCGTTTTACCTGAACCTGAAGGTCCTAATATACCAATAAATTCACCTTTTTTAATCGTTAAGGTAATGTTCTTTAAAGCCTCTACTTTTACTCTTTTATCGTTGTACACTTTGTACAATTCGATCGCTTTTATCAAAGCACTATTTTTATTCTCAACTTCCATTATCCTATCTCCCTCAAACTATCTGCTGGTGTGATTTTAGTTATTAAAAACGAAGGTATCATCAAGGTTAGAAAAGTGATTAAATACACCATTCCAACTATTCCTACTACATTCAACAAAGGAAAATAAAAATCAACATTTCCTAAAAGATGAAAGATGGCGAAAACGATATCCTTTGCGACTAGGTAACCTCCAACAAGACCGATGAAAGCTCCTACGGAAACAATGCTGAAATTTTCAATGAGAAGCCCCTTAGTTATATCTTGTGAGCTTGAACCAATAGCCCTTAGAGTCCCGATTATTCTTTGGCGAATTATACATGACCTTACAGAGTACAGCGCCAGTCCTGAAAATCCACTAATCAATCCAAGATAAAGCATCCCCGTTGCAAGGGAAATTATACCATCGACTCCATTATAAATGTTTTGTAATTCCTCCTCTATAAAAATGGGGAAATCAAAAGTTGACATATATTTCTGTTTAATTTCATCTATATTTTCTTTAGGCACATTTCCTAAAAGTATATCGATACTTTTCACACTATTAGGTTTAGAAATTATATTTGTAACATATTTTACAGGAATTGTAATATCTTTTAAGTTAAAAAAACCCACAACATCATAAGAAACGTTAGATGCTCCACCTAAGGGCGTAATAGAAGAAAGTTTGCCCCTGACGTACTCTGGGACTTTTTCTTCATCACTAAATTTTCCATAAAGAACGGTATTTTTACTCTTTAGTTCCTCTCTCCAAACTGTTACTGATTCCGATGGAATTATCGCCGATTCAAGAAAAGTATTGTCTACAAAAGCTATAATCTGTGAGTTGATCATGGCAACTTGAACCTTAGTGGGCTTTTCTATTCCTTCATAAACCGCTATATCATCAGAAAAAAACAAGTTTTTTATAGGATTTGATACAACCAGAAAATTGTATCCAAATAATCCTTCTTTCATAGAAGTGTCAACAAACCTAACCAAATTCGCTGGTATGGAAGAAATAACAATCAAACCAAAAATAATTATACCAAACATCAAAGAAAGCATTAAAACTCTCACGGGGAATCTCTCTACATACGAAAATCCCAAAAGAAAAGGAACACTCTTCTTTGAGGAAAACACCTTAGAAAACCTTCTTAAAATTGGAATTATAGAAGTAAAAAAAAGAACGACGATGAAACCGAATAAAAAAGATCTTTGAAAAATAAAATTAAAAGTTAATACTCCTGAAGAGAGACCAAAATATGTTTTACTAAGTATCATAAGAAAAATGGATAACCCAACATTAAATAGAGGATTTTTGAATACAAATACTAAACCCAAGGAAATTAGTATTAATCCTGGGATTTCAAACTCATTTGCAAATGAAATCAGCAGAAAACCTGATATAATAAAAAGAATGGAAAACCACCCGTTAATACCATGAGGAACATATGCCTCCACATCCTTTTTCAAGGATTCTACGGGAAAATTGTTGGAAATATGTAACCCTTTAATCATAAAAATAACCAAGGGTATAATAATACCTATTAAAAAACCAAATATTATTGTTCTAACACTTAATTCATAAGGAACGGTTGTGAAACTTCCCAAAGTTTCGAAAGTTAGACCTGATACAATTTCACCAAGTTGATTTAACAGGACAGCTCCGAATTTCGCCCCCAAAAGGACTCCTATTATAGAAGATATCCCAAAATACAACAGGGCTTCCATAAAGAAAAGAAATAAGATCTTATACCTTTTAAAACCTAAAATCCTTAAAATACCTACCGTTTTTTCTTGCTCGTTTGCAAAATTATTCCCGAAAACTATAACTAATATTAAACCAGCCAATATTGAAAAAGAACTAAAGGCAAAAACAATATATCCCAGAATTTCATTTACTGGGGAATTTAAAAAATCTTCTTTTATATTATTAATCTCCAAATTTGAAGGAAGGGAAATATTAGAAATATCTACATTTTCAGATTCAACAAAATCTACATAAGCTTTTGAAGGAAAAACTGTATTGCCTTTGAAATCTGATACATTAACAAAAACCGATCCTGGATATTGCGCCATCTCTCCTCGATAATTCAAAAAACCCTTCTCACCAACATAGTTAATCTCTAAATTCTTTGAACCTCCAGGCATATGAATTGTAATGGTTTCTCCTTCGTTAAGTCCAAATTCTTTTGCTATCTCTTTAGATATAACTACTTTACCGGGGCTTAAATCAATATTTTGACCCACAAAGTTTGAAAGACATTCTTCTTTAACCGCAACAACCAGAACTTCTAAAAAACGTCCATTATGCTCTATTCTTCCCAAACTTTCTGAAACCGGTAGAATATTCTTTATTTGGGGATTGCTTTTTATATCGTCTAAAATCATTTGTGACAAAGGAAAAGAGAGAAAAAATGATGTCCTGTTATTAACAATAAAGGCATCTGCTTGACCAAAATTAACTTCCACTTGAGTTTTTCTATAGGAAACTATCGAATCATTAAGGGAAAGAGAAGAAACAGTTAATAAAGAAGGAATGATAGTCCCCAATACTAACAAAATACTTACTTGCCATCTCTTTAAAAAATTACGAAGGGCAAATTTCCAAAAAAACACTAAACCATCTCCCAAAACGCATTATTCGCTGTATAGTGTTATTTTATCAAATTACTTTCAAAAATACTAAGGTTTAACAAAAAATATATCAAAATTGATTACATAATAAAATGAGTTTGTGAACGTAGCAAAGTTTTTCACGGACATTTAATATTATCTAATGCGTGACATACAAAAGAATAAAAAAAGGGGTAAAATATTACATGTATAAAAAAGTTAAGTTATTTTTTATAAAAACATTACAAAAGCATTATAAAAGAGGTGAGTAAGTTGAAAATAGTAGGTCCAGAACAAGCAATTTCGTTTATTCCCGATGGAACTACCTTAATGATAGGAGGATTTTTGGGCGTTGGAACACCAGAAACTTTGATAGACGAACTAATAAACAAAAGGAAAAGTAATCTGACAGTTATATGCAACGATACCTCTTTTGAAGACAAAGGGGTTGGTAGATTAATAGCTAGCAAACTCGTAAAAAAAGTTATAACCTCACATATTGGAACAAACAAAGAAACTCAAAGACAATACATGGAAAACGAGTTGGAAGTTGAGTTTGTCCCTCAAGGCACATTAATAGAACAAATTAGAGCTGGGGGTGCTGGTCTTGGAGGCATATTAACGCCAACAGGGATAGGAACTATAAGGGAAGAAAGCAAACAACTCATTGAAATAGATGGGGAAAAATATATTCTCGAAAAAGCTCTTAGAGGAAAAGTGGCTCTTGTTAAATTCAACAAGGCTGATCATCTTGGAAATTTACATTGTTCATTCACCGCAAGAAACTTTAATCCTGTTATGTCCTTAGCTTGTGATATCGTTATTGCCGAAGTAGATGAACTTGTTCCAACAGGTAGTATACATCCTGATGAAGTTCACATTCCAGGTGCCATAGTAGATTACGTTGTTATAAGGGGTGAAAAACGATGAATGAAAAAGAAAGGATCGCCAAGAGGGTCGCAAAAGAACTGAAACCAGGAAATATCGTCAACTTAGGAATTGGCTTGCCCACTTTGGTATCTAACTTTGTGTCTAAAGATGCTCAAATATTTTTCCAAGGAGAAAACGGTATTCTTGGAATAGCTTCCGAGATTCCTGAAGAAATTTCTAACTCCAACTTAATCAACGCAGGTGGAAAATATGTGGATATAATCCCCGGTGCAATGACATTTGATTCTGCTTTTTCTTTTGCGTTAATTAGAGGTGGTCATGTAGATGTAACCGTTCTTGGAGCTTTTCAAGTTGATCAAGAAGGACACTTAGCGAACTGGATAGTCCCTGGAAAAGTTATCGCTGGCATGGGTGGAGCAATGGACTTAGTTACCGGTGCAAAAAAAGTTATAATAGCAATGACACACACCTCAAAAGGTACCCCGAAAATAATTAAAAAGTGTTCTTTACCTTTAACCTCGATTAGAAGAGTCGACCTTATAGTAACAGAGTTTTCTGTCATTGAGCCAACCGATAATGGGTTATTATTAAAAGAAATTTCCCCTGACATTACATTGGAAAATTTAAAAGAAATAACCGATGCTGAACTGATAGTTCCAAATGACTTAAAACTTATGGAACTCTAACTATCCTTTTTTATGATAATCTTAACCTTGGATAAAAACAATCTTGAAACCTTTATTATTCGATATTTCTAAGGAGGGACAATAAATGGAAAAAGCGATTATACGCGTAAGAATGAGTTCACAAGACGCTCATTATGGAGGCAACTTAGTGGACGGGGCAAAAATCCTACAATTATTTGGAGACGTTGCAACAGAGTTGCTCATAAAACATGATGGTGATGAGGGTTTATTTAAAGCATACGATTATGTTGAATTTATCTCTCCTGTTTATGCAGGAGATTATATTGAAGCAGAAGGAGAGATAATAAAGGTTGGAAATACCTCTAGAACTATGAGCTTTGAAGCCAGGAAGGTTATAACAAAGAGAGCGGATATAAGTGACTCTGCTGCAAATTACCTTGAACAACCCATAATAGTTTGTAAGGCGAGCGGTACATGTGTAGTACCAAAAGGTAAAAAAAGGAAGTGAAAAAATGGAAAAGCTAATTATCACTGCAGCCTTAACTGGAGCCGAAGTAACTAAAGAGCAACAACCTGCCTTGCCAATATCTCCTGAAGAAATAGCTCAAGCAGCTTACGATTGTTATTTAGCTGGTGCTTCTATTGTTCATGTCCATGCAAGAGATCAAAAAGGCAATCCAACACAATCTTTAGATGTATACAAAGAGATTAAAGAGAAGATAGAAAATAGATGTAATATCATCTTTCAACCATCTACCGGTGGATCTGTTTACCACACTTTTGAAGAAAGAAGGCAACCCTTAGAACTAAACCCAGAGATGGCTACTCTATCAGCTGGAACAACAAACTTCGGAAAAGATATTTTTTTAAACACTGAGGAATACATCGAAAAATTTGCTCTTGAGATGAAACGGAGAAAAATCAAGCCAGAGATAGAGATATTTGAAAGGGGGCATATAAATAACGCTCTAAAGCTAGAAAAAATGGGTTTATTAGGCAGACCAATTCACTTTGATTTTGTAATGGGTGTTCCAGGAGCTATACCTGGCGAAATCGATGACCTTCTATATCTTGTAAGTCATATCCCACAAAAGAGCACATGGACGGTAGCTGGAATAGGGAAGTATGAACTATCGCTTGCTGTTCATGCCATATTGATGGGCGGACATGTTAGGGTAGGGTTCGAAGATAACATATACTTTAAAAAAGGAGAACTTGCGAAATCTAATGCCCAATTAGTTGAAAGAATAGCCAAAATATCTTTAGAATTAGGAAGAGAAGTTGCTAGACCTGAAGAAGCCCGAAAAATATTAAACATTGGAGGTGAAGAATGAAAAAAGGTTGCCCGTTCGGTTCTCATAGAGTTATCGAACCAAAAGGATTGTTACCTCAAGCCGCAAACAAAATAGATAACTCAACAGAAATATATTCAAATGAGATATTAATAGATGTACTAACATTGAATATTGATTCAGCCAGTTTTACACAGATAAAAGAATCATGTAAAAATGATGCTGAGAAAGTAAAAGAACGTATTATAGAAATAGTAAACGATAAAGGAAAGATGCAGAACCCCGTTACTGGTTCTGGGGGAATGCTTATTGGGATAGTAGAAAAAATTGGTTCGGAATTTCCACACAAAGATTTAAAAGTTGGAGACAAAATTGCCACCCTTGTTTCTCTATCAGGCACACCTCTAAAAATTAACAAAATAAAAAAAATAAATTTGGAAAATGAGCAGGTAGATATACAAGGTAAAGCCATATTATTTGAAAGCGCAATTTATGCTATTTTACCAACAGATATCCCAGAAAAATTAGCCTTATCGGCTTTAGATGTTGCGGGAGCTCCTGCTCAAACTTCTAAATTAGTTAAAAAAGGTGACACAGTCTGCATCATTGGTGGTGGAGGAAAATCAGGAATACTATGCTCTTATCAAGCAATGAAAAATACTAGAGAAAAAGGGAAAGTTATAGTTGCCGAACATTCTGTGGAAAATGCAAAAAGGATAAAAGAGTTGAACTTAGCAGATGAATTAATAATTGCAGATGCAACAAAACCACTTGAAGTATACCAAAAAGTATTAGAAAAAAACAATGGAAAACTTTGTGATGTAACGATTAACAACGTGAATGTCCCTAATACCGAAATGTCATCGATTTTAATAACGAAAGATAGTGGTATTGTCTATTTTTTCTCTATGGCAACATCTTTTACCAAAGCCGCCTTGGGAGCCGAAGGAGTTGGAAAGGATTTAACTATGATTATAGGAAATGGTTACACAAAGGGACACGCGGATTTAACCCTTCAAATATTGAGAGAGTCGAGTGAAATAAGAAATTTGTTTGAGAAATTATATGCATGAGGAGGGGTCATTTATGAATATCCCTAGAAATTACAAGGATATACCCTTATGGAAAGATGTGACGGAAGAAGAATGGAAAGATTGGCATTGGCAACTTAGAAACAGAATTACAGATGTTGAAAAATTAAGGCAGATAATCAACTTAACCCCTGAAGAGGAAGAAGGTATTAAAAACACTTTAAAAACTATGAGAATGGCTATTACCCCATATTTTGCTACTCTAATGGATCCTGATAACGCAAAATGTCCGATTAGGAGACAAGCGGTACCCAGCTCAAAAGAACTGATAAAGGGACCATGGGACCAAATAGATCCACTCCATGAAGATGCAGATTCGCCTGCACCCGGGCTTACCCATAGATATCCTGATAGAGTTTTGTTCTTGATAACCGATATGTGTGCGATGTACTGCAGACATTGCACCAGAAGAAGGTTCGCCGGTCAGTTAGACGCCAACAGAAAAAGAAATGAAATCGATGCCTCACTTCAATACATACGAGATACCCCTCAAGTTAGAGACGTACTTTTATCCGGTGGAGATGCCTTAATGGCTGGAATATCTATTCTAGAATATATACTTAGTGAGCTGAAAAAAATACCACATGTGGAAGTAGTAAGAATAGGGACGAGAGTTCCGGTGGTATTTCCTCAGCTAATTACCGATAATTTAGTTAATGTACTCAAAAAGTACCACCCTCTATGGCTCAACACCCAGTTCAATCATCCAAAAGAAATAACCCCGGAATCTGCTGAAGCTTGCCGAAAACTGGCTGATGCTGGGATCCCACTTGGAAACCAAACAGTCTTACTTAGGGGAGTGAACGACAGCAAATACATTATGATGGAATTAGTCCATGAATTGGTGAAAATAAAGGTGAGACCGTACTACCTATACCAATGTGATTTATCGCAAGGTATAGAACATTTCAGAACATCGGTATCAAAAGGTATAGAGATTATGGAATCCCTTATTGGTCACACATCTGGATTTGCCATTCCCTCATTCGTCGTAGATGCTCCCGGAGGTGGGGGGAAGATCAGAATAATGCCAACTTATTTGATATCTCAAAACAAGGATACTGTGATCTTAAGAAATTATGAAGGCGTAATATCAACCTATCACGAACCCAAAGATACAACCACTGACGTCGATGATTTAATTTATAGAGAAAAATATCAGTGGTTTGGGGTGGCAAGACTGTTTGATGATAAAGAAAAATTAAGCTTGGAACCTGATCTATTAGAAAGACATGAAAGAGTGAAAATGCGCAAAAAATATGGCGAACTAGGGGGTAAAAATGAAATACGAAGAGATAAAAATCAATCAAGTTTATGAAGCTGAAAGAAAAATAACCTCCCAGATGGTAGAATCTTTTGCAGAAATAACAGGGGATAAAAACCCTGTTCATTTAGACGAAGAATTCGCATCTCACACCTTATTCAAAAAAAGAATAGTTCATGGAATGTTGAGTTTGAGCATAGTATCGTCGATTCTTGGTATGGAATTTCCGGGTCCAGGAACTATATATATTAAGCAAGAGGTAAAATTCTTAAAACCCATATACATAGGTGAAAAAATAACGGTTAGAATAACTGTAAAGGACAAAATAGAGGAAAAATCCAGATTAATACTTATAACACAAATTATAAAAGAGGATGGATCTTTGGGAATAGATGGTGAAGCTTTGGTGTTATTCAAAAGCTGAGTATTGCAAGGGGAGTTATAAATTTGAATAGTGTCTCTATTGTTGGACTTGAAAAAAATACTGGAAAAACAGAAACGATAAATTATTTATTAAAGACAATCAATAAAAGAGTTGGAATTACTTCTATAGGCTTAGATGGCGAACCAATAGATCAATTAACCTCTATGCCAAAACCTCACATAGAAATTGTAAAAAGAACAATCTTTGCCACCGCTGAAAAATATTACAAACTAAAAAGATTTCATTCTGAAATCTTATCCGTTGACGATGATTTAAGAACTCCTTTAGGAAGAATAGTGGTATCCAATGCACTTGAAAAAGGCGAGGTAATATTGGCCGGCCCTCAAAAGAGCAAAGACATAAAAACTCTCATAGACAAAATGTTAAAATTAGGAGCACAGATCGTCTTAATAGATGGTGCTTTATCGAGACTAGCTCCTGCTTCCCCAGTCATAACGGATGCTATGATACTTGCAACAGGAGCAGCTGTAAGTCTAAACACCGATGAACTTGTCAAAAAAACCAAATTTGTCACAGATTTGATTCAATTAGAAAGAGAAAATAACAGTGAATTGGAAAATCTTACAGGCGGAATATATGCACTAGGTGAAAGCACTATTAAATTACCCATAAAATCGCTACTCTCTTTTGAAGAATCTGACAAGCCGATTCTTGATTACGGGAAAAAGTTTTATATATGTGGTGCTTTAGGGGAAAGTTTTTTGAATTATCTATGTAAGGAAAAAAATTTAAACGAAATAGAATTAATAATAAACGACTTCACTAAGATATTTGTAAAACCGGAAACTTATTATAAATTCATACAAAAAGGCGGAAAAATAAAGGTACTTCACAGTACAAAATTATTGGCTATAACTATTAATCCTATCTCTCCATATGGATATACTATGGACTCAGATGAAATTATAAATAGACTGAAAGAAGTAATAAACATACCAATAATAAATGTGAGGGAAAGCAAATCGTGGATGATTTAGAATATATTATTCAAAAGTTAGATGTTGTTACTCCCTTAGGGATTAAAAAAATAAAAAATTTAGAATTTTATACCAACCCTATCCAAATAAAACAAGAACTAGATAAAATTGAGGAAGCAATAATGGCAATTAAAAAGGGAAAGAAATCACTAAGCAAAATTAAATCCAACCTCAAATATATAAAAGACATTAACCACACTATAGGAAAACTGAAAAACTGCAATGTTTTGGATGATATAGAACTATTTGAAATAAAATATTTTTCCATATACTATGAAGAAATAAGGAAATTAGTCAATCTTTCTTTTTTAAAACTACCCTCTTTGGAAAATGTGATAGCCGTTCTGGACCCAGAAGGGAATAAACTTCCAACATTTTACATTTACAATTCATACTCTTTTGAACTTGCAACGCTTAGAAGAAAAAGAAAAAAAGCCCCTCAAGAAGAAAAAAAATTATTATACCAAAGAGAAATGGAAATAGAAGAAAAAATAAGATATACCCTTTCTCTAAAATTGAAAGAATACTTGTTAGAATTGGAACAAGCCTTAAAAGATGTTGAGGAATTAGATTTCATATTGGCTAAAGCAGAACTAGCAATTAACCTCACGCTTTCAAAACCAGAACTTTCTAGCAGTATAGAATATGAGGGATTATTCAACCCCCTCATTAAAGAACGATTAGAAAAAAAGAACCAAATATATCAACCTATAAATATAAAATTAGATAAAGGAGTAACTTTAATAACCGGGGCAAATATGACAGGGAAAACAGTAATATTAAGATCTTTGGCTTTATCCCAACATCTTTTTCAATATGGGTTCTACGTTCCCGCAAAGCAAGCAAAGATCAAGCCAGTGGCTAAAATATTTTTAGTTTCAGGGGATTATCAATCAATCTTAAGTGGTTTATCTTCATATGCAGCAGAGATTTTAAAATTAAATGAGATATTAACGTACATTAAGCAAGATGATTGTGTATTGATATTACTTGATGAAATAGCAAGAAACACAAACCCTCATGAAGGAAGATTAATTGTAAAAGCTATCATTAAAATTCTCAACAATTACCATTCTATATCTGTAATTACAACCCATTTCAACGACGTTGCAGAACAAAATATAAAAAAATTTAGAATTAAAGGAATCAAAAAATCCCGACAGAAAATGTATATTTCTCCAACAAACATCACAGAATTAATGGATTATTCTTTAATAATAGACAATAAAGGAAAAGTCCCAGAAGAAGCATTAACAATTGCAAAAATACTCAATATTGATAAAGAACTAATAAAAATGATTGAAGAATTGAAAAAGGAGGAGCAAATGTGAACAAATTAAATTTGGACCCAAATAAAATTGAACATGCCCGAAACTTGGCTAAAAATATCGCCTTGGATGTTCAAGAATATGTTGAGGGAAGATCCACTGTTTCAACCGAAAGAGCGATATGCAGATTACTAGGTATAGATGGTGTCGATAAAAATGATGTACCCTTACCCAACAGGGTTGTAGAACATATAAAAGAAATAGGCTTACTGAACGAAGGAGCTGCATACTTAATTGGTAACGCTTTAATAGAAACGGGATTAACACCTCAAGAGATAGCAGAAAAAATATCGATTGAAGAATTAGATTTATCAAAGATCAAAATAAACACCGACACCCAAATTCAAAAGGCATTGGACCCGTATGTTGATTCAATGATTAATTTGATACAAAAAAACAAAAGAAAAAGAAAAACTTATTTAGAAAAATTAGGTGAAGGTCCTCAACCATACTTATACGTCATTGTAGCGACAGGGAATATATATGAAGACGTCATCCAAGCTCAAGCTGCAGCAAGACAAGGAGCAGACATAATTGCAGTAATTAGATCCACAGGTCAAAGTCTGTTAGATTTCGTCCCATACGGTCCTACTACGGAAGGATTTGGGGGTACTTTTGCCACACAAGAAAACTTTAAAATAATGAGAAAGGCTTTAGATGAAGTTGGGGAAGAGATAGGTAGATACATAAGACTCGTGAATTATGCATCAGGATTATGCATGCCCGAGATTGCAGCTATGGGGGCGATGGAACGATTAGATGTTATGCTAAATGACGCTTTATACGGTATCTTATTCAGAGACATCAACATGAAAAGAACGATAATAGATCAATACTTTTCAAGAGTCATTAACGGTTTTGCTGAAATTATAATAAACACTGGAGAAGATAACTACTTAACAACTGCCGACGCATATGAAGAAGCCCACACAGTCTTAACCTCTCAATTCATAAACGAACAGTTAGCATTAATAGCTGGAATACCTGAAGAGCAGATGGGATTAGGCCATGCATTTGAAATGGATCCGGATATGAAGAATGGTTTTTTATACGAGTTAGCCCAAGCTCAAATGGCAAGGGAAATTTTTCCAAAATCCCCCTTAAAGTACATGCCACCAACCAAACACATGACAGGTAACATTTTCAAAGGGCATATACAAAATGCGATGTTCAACGTAGTTTCAATCATGACTGAACAAGGAATACAATTGTTAGGCATGCTCACAGAGGCTATTCATACCCCTTTTATGTCCGATAGATATCTCTCAATAGAAAACGCAAAATACATATTCAACAATCTAAGAGACATTGCCGATGAAATCGAATTCAAGAAGGGTGGTATCATACACAAAAGAGCGCAGCAAGTACTAGACGAATCCATTGCACTGTTGGAAAAAATGAATGAAGATGGACTGTTCGTTTCTCTTTCTAAGGGAACCTTTGCGAGCATTAAAAGACCCATTGATGGTGGAAAAGGTCTGGAAGGTGTATTTGAAAAAGGGAAACACTACTTTAATCCTTTTATAACAAAAATGTTGGAGGGAAAACAAAGATGAGCGGAGGATCATACTCAACAGAAAAAAAAGATTATGATAATACTCTAAACTTAAAGACAATAAAGCCCTATGGAGACTCAATGAACGATGGAAAAGTACAATTAAGCTTCACACTACCGGTTCCAGATGGAACAGAAGCGATAGAATCTGCAAAACAATTACTGATGAAAATGGGTTTAATAGAACCAATGGTTGTTTATCACAAAGAGCTGACCAAGGATTTTACTTTTTTCATCTGTTATGGAAGCTGCACACATACTATTGATTATACAAAAATTCAAGTCCCCCACATAAAAACTAAAACAATGTCGATGGAAGAAATAGACGAATACATTAGAAAGTATATATGTAGGAAAGTAAAGGTAATAGGAGCTTCAACGGGAACAGATGCGCATACTGTGGGTATAGATGCAATAATGAACCGTAAAGGATATGCGGGACATTATGGTTTAGAAAGATACGAAATGTTTGAAACCTTGAACATGGGAAGTCAAGTTATTAATGAGCTTTTTGTTGCCAAAGCAATAGAATTTCAAGCCGATGCCTTACTCGTCTCTCAAACTGTCACTCAAAAAAATATACATGTAAAAAACCTTACAGAATTAGTAGAATTATTGGAAGCTGAAGGAATCAGGCACAAAGTGATTCTTATAGTAGGAGGTTCCCGAATAACTCATCAATTAGCCAAAGAAATAGGTTTTGATGCAGGATTTGGACCAAACACCTATCCCGAAGACGTTGCGTCTTACATAGCCCAAGAATTATTTCAAAGATTGCAGGAAAACAAATAATAACTTATTCATCTATAGTTGATGATATCTAATAAAGGAATAATCGTTTCTGCCTTTTATAAAAAATAATAAAAAAACAGAAAATTAAAATTCAACAACATTCGATATAATTCTTTTAGCAGTTTGCTGTGCGGCTCTCTTTAGAACTCTCGGTGGAAAGTACTATATATCAAACTTTAGAGTGTCTAAAGACGGTACGGCTTAAAAAAATAGGAGGGAAAGATACAAAATGCCAGAAGTAAAAGAATTTCAAGCAGAAACAAAACAATTACTCAATTTAATAATAAACTCCATTTACACCCACAAAGACATATTCTTAAGAGAGTTGATTTCTAACGCATCAGACGCGCTTGATAAAATTAGATTCTTATCTTTAAAAGACCCTAGCGTTCTACAAAATGATACCGACCTGCAAATAAGAATCGATATAGACAAAGATAACAACTCTTTGATAGTTGAAGATAACGGTATCGGAATGTCTTATGAAGAAGTAATCGAAAACTTGGGAACTATTGCGAAATCAGGCACAAAAAACTTTCTTCAACAACTAAAACTTGCTCAGTCTGAAAACACTATAATAAACCTAATAGGTCAATTTGGCGTTGGGTTTTATTCTGCATTCATGGTTGCTAAAAAAGTTATTGTAGAAACAAAAAAATGGGATCAAGATAAAGGTGTAAAATGGGAGTCCGATGGAATAGGAACTTATTCAATTGAAGAATGTGAAAAAGTCAATAGAGGAACTAAGATTACCCTAATATTGAAAGATGATCTAGATGAGGATGAAAATTATTTGGATCAATACAAAATTCAAGAATTAGTCAAAAAACACTCTAACTATATAAAATACCCCATAAAAATGAAATGGGAAGAAGAATTAGAAGCTGGTAAAAGGAAAGTAACCGATAAAACACTCAATTCAATGGTCCCATTATGGAACAAAAACAAAGAAGAAATATCTCAAAATGAATACAACGAGTTCTACAAAGAACATTTTTACGATTGGAACGATCCTTTCGATGTTATTCATTTCAAAGCTGAAGGAACAACGGTTGAATTTACAGCTTTGCTTTATATTCCTTCTAAGTTGCCCTTTACCTTTTTCAGTAAAGATTACAAAAGGGGTCTAAACCTCTATTCAAAGAACGTTTTTATAATGGAAAACTGTGAAGAAGTTCTCCCCGATTATTTGGGTTTCGTTAAAGGATTGGTGGACTCTCCCGACTTCTCTTTGAATATCTCAAGAGAAATACTCCAGAAAAACAAACAACTTAAAGTAATAAGAAAAAATATTGAAAGAAAGATATTAGATACTTTAAAATCAAAACTTGAAAACGAAAGAGAAAAGTACGTGGAATTTTGGAGTGAATTTGGAAAGGTTATAAAAGCAGGATTATACCAAAATATACAGGAAAAAGAAAAAGTTCAGGATCTACTTTTATTTGTAAGTTCTACGTCTGATAAAACTATGGTAACCCTTAAAGAATACATTTCTAAAATGAAAGAAGATCAAGGTAATTATATATATTACGCAGTAGGAGAAAGCAAAGATATTATTGAAAACCTACCTCAAATGGAATCTTTCAAAGAAAAAGGTTATGAGGTTTTGTATTTAATAGATGAAATAGACGAATTTCTTATAAAATTGATGCATGACTTCGAAGGGAAAGAATTCAAATCGATCAGCAGTTCAAATGTAAAAATAGATGAGAATTTTAAAGAAAAAGAAGAAGAAAATAAAGACTTACTCCAAAAAATAAAAGAGTATCTTAAAAACAAAGTAAAAGATGTTAGATTAACTGATAAATTGAAGGAATCCCCTGCATGTATAGTAAGTGCCAATGAAGCGATCTCCTTAAGCATGGAAAAAACTTTAAAAAATTTAGAGCAACTTCCGTTTGAAGCTGAAAAGATCTTAGAGTTAAATCCTGATCATCAAGTATTTAAAATATTAGCAGAGATATACCAAAGAGATCCCAGCTCAGAAGAAATTAAAGATTTCGCGGAACTACTTTACAACCAATCTCTGTTACTTGAAGGATTAGAAATCGAAGATAAAACTACATTTGCAAAACTGATCACAAAACTAATGATAAAATCAAAAAATTAAAGGCGCCCATCATGGGCACTTTTTTAATTAACAATTGTCGCTAATTTTCATGAACTCTTCTATCTTTTCCCCCGCATTCAAATCCAATTTTAATCTTAAAAGGTTTATGAAATTGACAATGTTTCTATTTTTTCTACAATGCGCCCTAAATGAATTTTTATAAACATATGGTATAATTAAAAAATAAACTTATACTTTTTACCGAACTTTAAGGGGGAATTCATGCCACAAAAGAAGAATACTATTTTTTTCATTCTTTTAATATTACCTTCATTTCTCTTTGGTTTTTCCATAGATTATGATCCATCCAACAACGCCAATATCATATTTTTTGAATCACAAAGTAAGTTCGAAATTTATCCAAACGATTCAAAGACTATTTACAAAATTTCTTTCGAGGGGGAAATTTTTGAGCAAGCAAATTACAAAATTAATAAAGGACCTGTAAAAGAACTCTCTTCTTCAAAAAATGTAGTTACAATCAAATTTCTTTATCCAATGACCAATTTAGAAATAAAAAATGATAGGATAATCTTTTTTGGATATAAACCATACATTTTTCAGCAGATAAACTTTGAAAAAATAAAGTTAGGTGACGCTATAGATATGTTGTTTGCTTACATTGGTTGGAATTGGATAAAAACGGAAGAATTACCAAACACTTTTTTCTCCATAACTTCTAATGAAATACACATAGAACATTTTTTAAGAATGCTGAATGAAGTTTATTCCTTAAACACAATCTTTTACGATGAACATACCGTATTGATAGGCAAACAAGCCTCTGCCTTTGAAAATGACTTGCCTTTATTCATTGAAAGTGAAAACATATCTGAAGAGATTTCCTCAACCCATTCTGTGGTAACAACTTCAAAAGAAGATTCTTTAGATAGAAACCAAGAATATTTGCTTTTCTTTGAATCAAAATATGACCTTACCCGTTTAGAAAAAATCTTTGATTGTAAAGTAGCCTTTTTTGAGGATAATTATTATGCAGTCCTTGCTAGAGAAGATGAAAAAGATCAAATTAAAGAACTGATAAATTATTTAAACGAAATTCCAGAAACAAAAGATAATGATTTACCAATAAAATCACAACAAATTAGCGAACCATCCACACCTATTGAAAAGAAAGAAAATTACGATGATGAAAGTTATATTGTTTTAAAATCCAGTTATGACATGACATTTTTAGATGAAATTTTACCTATAAAGATTTACAAGTTAGATGAACAAAATTTCTTTTTAATAGGAAGTAGCGAATCCATAAAAATAGTCGAAAAAATAAACGAACTTGTTCAACCTCAAATTATTCCTAAAAAGTCTCAACCCATAATTAACAAAGAACCCGTTACCATTCCTGTTAAAAATAGCTCGATTTTCGACAAACTATTAATCAAAGAGAATATCCGATTTTCGAAAATTACAGAACAGGAAGATTATGTTCTGTATATGCTAGAATACGAAGAATCCAAAACAAGCTTTGTGAAAAATATTCTGAATTCATTTCCTTATAAAGAGAGTCATGTTGAAATATCGTTAAAAGAGTTAATTTCTTTGTTAGCGAAAGCTCAATCTATAAATGTTATATCAGATTTTGAAAACGATAAAAAGGTATTCATCAATGACTTTAATTTAGATATGTCATCATTACAGCCTTATCTGGTATCGCAAGACATCTGGTACGAAAATATAGGGCCCAATACCCTTAGATTTTATGAACAGAAAAAATTATTAAAATACGAGATTTTTGTTTTCTCAGGACAAAATGTGGATAGATTCACTGTAGAAGAACTTTACTTATTAACTTTACAATTTGATGGTATAATAAATGGTAGCAAAGATAGAGCTTCATTAATATCAAAACCTGTAATATATGTTAATGAAGGTGAACAAGCATCAATAAAATCTGTCTTATCGGTTCCTGTATTCGATGAGGAAGGCAAGATAATATCAAAAATTGAATCAGGTTTTATAATGGAAGTAAGTGGTGAATACGACAATATTACAAAACTGGTCAACACTGAATTAGATATAAGTATAAGCGAATTAAAAAACGAAGACAAAAACATAGTTGATGAGAGAAACATGAGAAGTAAATTCATCATACCCAATGGTGGTTTTATAAAATTAGGTGGACTGAATTTCACCAGCATTATTGAAAACGAAACCGGTATTCCTATTTTTAAAGAAATACCAGTGATAGGGAAATTATTCACTTCTTATGAAAAAACAGAAAATGTATATGATTTAGTTATTCTCATACATGTTGAAGTATCTAATAAACCTGAAATTGAGAATTATTTCTGAAACATCTGTCTCTTAGGAGGCGTTTAGAAATGGAGAAGGTAAGGAATCCTATGGTTTCAGGTACCTTTTACCCTTCGAATCCTGAAAAATTAAAAAATCTTCTAAAAAGTTTTTTTGGTGATAATTTTAAAGTAAATTCAGAAAAATTAATTCCCCCTATGGGAGTAATAGTACCTCATGCTGGTTACATATATTCTGGAGAAACCGCGGCAAAAGCTTACAAAAAAGTATTTAAGAAAGGTATAGCAAAAAGAGTATTTTTGTTAGGGCCAAACCACTCAGGATTAGGTTCTAAAATATCAATTTTTACAAGCGGTAGTTGGGAAACTCCCATGGGAGGAGTAAAAGTTGACGAAAAAACCACAATGAAGATTTTGAAAGATTTAGATATTCATAACGATGAATTTGCACATTTGAATGAGCATTCTCTAGAGGTACAGTTACCTTTTCTTCAGTATGCCATGGGAAATGACTTTGAAATTATACCTATCTGCATGATGGATCAAAGTTTAGAAACCTCAAAAAATCTTGGAAAAATTTTAGCAAATATAATAGGAGAAGGAGATTTGGTCATTGCTTCTTCTGATATGAACCATTACGAAAGTCATGAAAAGACATTGCTAAAAGATGAAAAAGTAATAGAAACATTAAAAAATATGAATCTGCAAGAAATGTATGATACAATTAGAAGGTATAATATTAGTATGTGTGGATACGGTCCTGTTGCTGTTCTTTTAAGTATAGGATTTTCTGATATTGAAATAATTGACCACACGACGAGTGGCCAAATAAGCGGTGATTATGAAGCGGTCGTTGGATATCTCTCTGCAATACTTAGTAATTTACAAAAATAATAAATTATGGAGGTGAACCTAATGTTAATAGAAACTGAATTTGGTACTGTAGATATCAAAAACGAAGTTATAAAAGAATTGGTTTATAAAGCTGTTATCGAATCCTATGGTACGGTAGAAATCTCTGGAAAACAAGGATTTTTTGACAGGATATCAAGTTTATGGTCAAAAAGTGAAGATAGGGGAATAAACGTATCAGAAAATGAAGAAAGTATAGTAGTTGATCTTTTCCTTGTTTTTGAATATGGTCTCCCCATAAAAAAAGTTGCTCAAAATATACAAGAGAATGTTCACCATAGAGTCAAATCTATGCTAAATTTTGATAATATCAAAGTAAATGTGAGCATATCTGGCTTGAAATATTGAGAGAAGGTGTCTGTTGAATGCTCAAGTTTTTGTATGCAAAAGACCTATATCTTGCTTTAAAAAAAGGCACAGAAGAATTAGCTAAAAACAAAGATGAAATTAACGCCCTAAATGTCTTCCCTGTCCCAGATGGAGACACAGGTAATAATATGTTAGCAGGTATGCTCGAAGCTTGTAAAAGCATGGATGAAGTTGAAGATAAAAACGATATGAAATCTTTGATGGAAAGTTTAAGAAGAGGCCTTTTGCTAGGAGCAAGGGGTAATTCAGGTGTTATTTTGTCACAAATATTTCGCGGAATAACAGAAATTCTCGAAAAAAAGAAAAGAATCAACACCCAAGATTTTATAAAAGCCCTTCAAAATGCTAAAGATAGAGCTTACAACGCCGTTATGAAACCAGTTGAAGGAACAATGCTGACTTTAATTCGAAGATTGTCAGAAAAGATGGAAGAAAGTATGTCCGAAGAAAAAGATTTTTTGGTCTTTTTCGATGCGATTGTAAAGTATTCATTTGAAATAGTAGAGGAAACCCCAAAATATTTGAAAAAATTACGCGAATCAAATGTTGTCGATGCTGGCGCAAAAGGACTTGCTTACATTTTAAAAGGGATGAACGATGCACTTCACGGCGATACTGAAGTAGAACTAGAGGCATTAGAGTCTGCCACACCTGAACAAATAACTGAAATAGCTTATGAAGAATTAACATATCAGTATTGCACAGAAGCTATAGTAAAATTTCACAAACATCCCATACAAAAAAAGGCTTTAGAAGAAATAAGAAGTTTTTTGGAAAGTATGGGAGATTCCATTGTTTTAGTTAATCAGGAGGACATATTAAAAACACACGTACACACTAATCATCCTGGCTTAGTCTTTGAAAAGTTTTTAGAACACGGCGAATTAATCAAAACAAAGATAGACAACATGAAATCTCAACATGAACACATAATAGAAAAACAAAAAGAGGGGAAAATAGCTGATATAGAGCAAACCAAAGTAGCCATAAACAATAATCTGAACAACAAAAATTGGGGTGTGATTGCTGTATCTCCAGGAAAAGGAATTTTAGAAATCTTTAAAAGTTTGGGAGTGGATCAAGTCATTTTTGGAGGTCAAACCACCAACCCTAGTGTAAAAGATATCTCGGAGGCAATCAATAAAGTTCCACAAAAAAAAGTAATCATACTCCCCAATAACCCAAATATAATTCTGGCTGCCGAAAAGGCTGCAGAGTTAACAGATAAAGAAATATTGATATTACCCACAAAACATGTTCAAGAAGGTATAAGCGCCATGCTTGGTTTCGATGACAATATGGACAAAGAACTACTAAAAGAATCCATGATGGGATACGTTAAATCTATCGTTCCGATTGAAGTTACTTATGCGGTCAGGGATTCCACCATTAAAGGTGAAAAAATAAAAAAAGGCGAGTACTTGATATTTCTTGGAAAAGAGTTAAAAGCTCATGGAAAGAACGTTTATAAAGAAACGGAAAAAGTTTTAGAAGAACTAATAAAAAAAGGCTATGAAATCATTACTATAATTTACGGTGAAGGTGCTAAAAAAGAAAAGATCGATCAACTAGTAAAAAATCTGACCCAAAAATATGCCAATATAGAGATAGAAATTCACAACGGTGGGCAGAGACATTATCCACTGCTTATTTCCGTTGAGTGAAATCTTAAAAATAATAATCAATTAATTTTGCTGGAAGAATGGAGGATTTGATTTGTACATTCAAGATGTGATTATGAACTTAGAAAAATTCTGGTCCGATTTAGGATGTGTTATAGACCAACCTTACGATATAGAGATGGGGGCAGGGACATACAGTCCTGCCACTTTTTTTAGATCTTTTGGAGCAAATGAATGGAGAGTTGCCTATACTCAACCTTGTAGAAGGCCAACAGACGGTAGATACGGTGAAAACCCGAATAGAATGCAACGATTTTATCAATACCAGGTAGTTCTCAAACCTTCACCCAAAGACGTCCAAGATCTATATATTAGGTCTTTGGAATCTCTGGGGATATCTCCTAAGGAGCATGACATAAGGTTTGTAGAAGACAATTGGGAGTCTCCTACGTTAGGTGCATGGGGTGTTGGATGGGAAGTATGGTTAGATGGTATGGAGATCACCCAATTCACATACTTTCAACAAATGGGGGGAATCCCACTAACTTATATTCCTGTTGAGCTTACTTATGGAATAGAGAGAATAGCTATGTATTTACAGAATATCAACAACGTTTATGAAACCAAATGGAATAAAAATGTAAAATACAAAGACATATATAAAGAAAACGAAAGGCAGTTTTCTTACTATAATTTTGAAGAAGCTGATATAGATATGCTTAAGACACTTTACAATATGTATAAAAAAGAATTTCAAAAGCTAATTGCAAAACAATTGTATTTACCTGCATACGACTATTTAGCAAAATCAGCACATGTATTCAACTTATTGGACGCAAGAAATGCCATTGGAGTTAACGAAAGACATCAATACATTTTGGATATAAGAAATATGGCGAAAAGCTGTGCAAAACTATATATCGACAGTTCAAATGCGGAGGTAATTGATGTTGAATAGAGCAATTTTTGAAATAGGTGTTGAAGATTTACCCCCATCAGAATTTGATAATATACTAGCTCAATTGGAAGAAGGATTAAAAAAATCACTGGAAAAAAATGATTTGAACTTTTTGTCCATGAATATCTTTATTTCCCCTCGTAGGTTTGGAGCTTACATCTTGGGGCTTCCAGATAAACAGCCCGATAAAAAAGAAAAAAGAAAAGGCCCTCCAAAAAAGATTTGTTTCGATGAAAACAACCAACCCACAAAAGCACTGGAAGGTTTTGCAAAAAGTCTAGGTGTGCAAGTAAAAGATGTAAAGTTTGAAAATATTGACGGCGTAGAGTACGCATATATAGAATCTATTAGAAAGGGAGAACCTACCAAAATTATTTTACAATATATCATTCCAGAATTGATAACCAACATGAATTTTGCCAAAAGTATGAGGTGGGGAAAAGGTAATTACAGTTTTGTAAGACCGGTACATTGGGTCTTAGGTTTGTACAATAGAGAGATTTTAGAATTTGAAATATTCGATGAAAAATCATCTAACAAAAGTTATGGCCATCGTTTTTTTGGCGAAGAGATGTTGACCACAAATCCTCAAACTTTCTTTAGTGAATTAAAAAAGAACTATGTAATCCCTTTATATGAAGAAAGAATAGAAGTAATAGAGAGAGAAATTCAAGAGCTAGAAGATGAACATAATTTCAAGATTTCTTTGGAAGAGCACGAGGATTTAATTCGAGAAATTGCCAAAATGACAGAATTTCCTAAAGGGGTAGTTGGAAGTTTTGATGAAAAATATCTTTTTCTACCACCAGAAATCATCGTTGTCACTGTAAGACACCATCAAAGAAGTTTTGTGGCGATGAAAGATGGAAAGGTAATCAATAAATACATAGCTTTCCAAGATGGTTTCGGCAGAAAAAACAATGTGACAAATGGCTATACCAGAGTAATAAACGCAAGATTGGACGATGCGGCTTTTTACTATGAAGATGACTTAAAAACGGATATATCCAAGAGACTTGAAGATTTAAAAAGTATTACTTATCAAGTTGAATTAGGAAATTACAGAGAAAAATGTGAGCGAATATCAACACTCAGTTCAAAAATCGCTGAAAAACTTGGATTTGAAAATTTAGATGTTGTTAAAAGGGCCGGATTGTTATGTAAAATTGATATTCCTTCCAAAGTTGTATATGAATTTCCTGAATTGCAGGGAATTATGGCAAGAATCTATTTGAAACACAAAGGAGAAACGGAAGATGTTTTCTTAACAGCCCAAGAACACTACAAGCCTCTTTCGGAAAATGATGAAATATCTCAAAATTTAGTCGCTAATATCGTCTCCATAGCAGACAAAATAGATGATATCGCCGGATATTTCGGCATAGGAAAGATCCCTTCAGGATCAAAAGATCCTTTTGGATTGAGAAGAAAAGCTTTTGGAATCTTAAGAATTTTGATATCGATGGAATGGGACTTGAACCTCAAAAAACTTATCGATTTATCAGAAAAAATTTTCGCCGAAAGTGGAAAATCCAACATATCTATAAAACCTGTAGAAGATGAGTTAAAAAGTTTCTTATCTAACCGGTTAGAAACTATTTTAGAAAGAGAAAACATATCTGCAGAGGCCATAAATTCAGTTTTAATAAATATATATAAACCTTTAAGAGCTTATTTGGCTGCCAAATCATTGGATAAGTTTATAAAAAAAGAAGAATTTCAAGATTTTATTACAGCGTTTCAAAGGGTAAACAACATTTCAAAAAACCACTATTCTCAAGAATATCATGGCAGACTATTCATAGAAGAAGAGGAAAAAACGTTATTTCAAAAGTATTTAGAAGTGAAATCTCAATTTGAAAACTGTTTGAAAAAATTAGATTATGACGGGGCAATTGAAAGCTTAATCTCTTTAAAAGAAAATATTGACAGGTATTTTGATAGAATTTTTGTTATGTCTGAAGATGAATCTATAAGAAGTAATAGACTAGGTTTTTTAAAATCTCTATCTGCGCTGTTTTATGAAATTGGAGACGTGGAAAAACTATACAAAGGCTAAATTTTAAGATAAGGCGTGTTTAAACAATGGATTTACTTTACTATGAAAATTTTAAAAGTTGCAGTTATTTTGTTCCTACCTATAAAAGGCAAGGTTCATACTTTGATATTAATATAAATGGTTTGAACGTTGAAGCTAATTATGAAAGCATCAACAATGGTGTAGTAAAAATCGTTAGAATGGGGAACAATTTTAAAAAATCTTATTGGTTACATATATATACCGTATATAAATATTTCAAAGATAAGGGTAAACCAATAAAAAGAATAGTTTTAGAAACATCCAATGGAAGTTACGAAATAAACGTTTCAGATATTCTTTTAAGAGAAAAATGGATAACGAAAGAACTTAACTATCTTAAATCAACGAAAAAAGTCCATGGGCCACACTGTAAATTCTGCAAAATAAAAAACCAATGCCATTTGGAATTTCTAATGGAAGGGGATTATTCCATAGTCCCCAATTTAAGTAAATCTATGGTTGAGGATTTAAAAAACATGAATTTGGATCCCTTGACAGTTATAAAAACCAATCAAATAGAAAAATTGGACAAAAAATTTAAAAAACCTTTATACAATTTAAAATCTCTAATTGAAAACCAAGTTCACGTTATTGATGAGTATTCTTTTCCACAAGATTATATAGTCTTTGATGTAGAAACTTACCTAAACAAAGACTTTTTATTTGGATTTTTGGAAAACGAAACTTACGTTCCTTTCTTTTTAGGGAAAAATGGATACCAAAACGCTGTAAAAATGGTTGATTTCCTGTATGAAAAAGACAAAGTGCTATTGCACTACGATAAAAACGATCTCACAGCCTTAAAAAAACTTTCATTTAAATATCCTATATTGAGAGATAAATTAAATAAAATCTCCTCAAAAACCTGTGATCTATACGAAATAATCAGAAAAAATTACAGCTTACCCGTTGTTTCTTATTCATTAAAAGATATCAGTAAATACTTTGGTTTTGATTGGAAAACAGAGTTAAATGGTTTTGCGGTTATACTCGAGTACAAAAGCTATTTGAATGGCAATAAAAATGCTTTGAAAAATATTTTCAAATACAATGAAGATGATTGTCGAGCTACAAAATTAGTATTAGAAAGCCTTAAAGCCATTTAGTTCGTTCATAAACTCTCTAAATAAGACCTATGTATAGTTTATCCAATGCTGTACATAAGTCTTTTTTAATGTTAATATAAACAAACAATTCTAACAATTATATAAAAGGAGCTAACAGTATCGATGAAAGATTTATGGAATTTATTTATAACTTTTGCTCGAATCGGAAGCTTAACTTTTGGCGGTGGCTATGCAATGTTACCAATGATTCAAGAAGAAGTTGTTAAAAAACACAATTGGGCTACTGATGAAGAGGTAATTGACTATTATGCAATTGGTCAAAGTACACCCGGAATAATCGCTATAAATACCGCTACTTTCATAGGTTACAAATTAAAAGGAATTCTCGGAGGAATATTCGCAACCTTAGGGATGGTCTTCCCTTCTATCGTAATAATAACCATTATTGCTATATTTTTCCAACAGTTTCAAGATTTAAAAATAGTACAACATGCTTTCAGAGGCATAAGGGTAGTTGTAGTTGCATTAATATTGAACGCCATAATAAATATGTGGAAAAAGTCTATCAAAGATTACATAGGTATAATTATATTTTCAGTTTCCTTTATTGTTGTTGCTTTCCTACAATTATCTCCAGTTGTAGTTGTGATAACTTCATTCATAGTTGGATTGATTATACAGCAAAATGGAATAGAAACGCCCCGAAAGGGTTTCAAGGATGATAGAAAATGAATTACCTTATATTATATTTTGAATTTTTTAAAATCGGTCTTTTTTCTGTAGGTGGAGGTTTAGCAACGATACCTTTTCTTCAGGATCTTGCTCGTAAGTATGATTGGTTAACCCTTACTGATTTAGCAGATTATATAGCTATATCCGAATCTACACCGGGACCTATTGGAATAAACACAGCTACATTTGTTGGTTACAACTCGGGAGGTGTTTTTGGTGGTATAATAGCTGTGCTGGGGATAGTGACACCTTCAATAATAATTATTACTATAATTGCCCATTACTTTCAAAGGTTCAATGAAAAACCATTTATACAAAATGGATTTTATGCTTTAAGACCTGCGGTAGTAGGACTAATAGGTGCAGCAGGATATGAAGTAGCAAAGGTTTCTTTATTTCATCTTGAGAAGCTTACAGAAACTCAAACTTCGGTTTCTATTTTCAATTTTAAGGCTATAATATTGTTTCTAATCATTATTTATCTAATGAAACGGTTTAAAAAGCATCCTGTAGTTTATTTGGCTTTAGGAGCGGCTGTGGGAATAATTTTTAAGTTTTAACTTAGAAAATCAGTTAAATAGCTCAAGTACCAGTGCCTAAATGGTAGGAGGATATTTTATGAAAAAAGGAATGCTTATTGTAATAGAATCTGGAACAGACGCAAGTGGCAAAGCTACTCAAGCAGAAAAATTATGCCAAAGATTAAAAGATGAAAAAATCAAGGCTTTCAAAGTTGAATTTCCAAATTACAAAAGCGACTCTTCCGCTTTGATAAAAATGTATTTAAAAGGTGAATTTGGAGAAAACCCTGAAGCAATAAATCCCTACGCTGCTTCTACATTTTTTGCTGTGGACCGATTTGCAACTTATCAAAAGGAATTGAAACCCTTATATGAATCTGGTGGAATTTTAATATCTGATAGGTACACAACTTCCAACATGATATATCAATCTTCAAAATTCGAAAATCAAAGTGAAAAAGGTGAATTTTTGGAATGGCTTTGGGATTTGGAATTCAACAAATTTAATTTGCCAAAGCCTGATTACGTAATATTTTTAGATATTCCTCCCAAAATAAGTATAGAATTGCTGAAAAAAAGAAAGGAAAAAATAATAGACCTAACGGGAAAAGATATCCACGAAAAAAATATTGAGTACATAAACAAGACATACAAAAATGCGAAATACATTGCCCAGAAGTACAATTGGACGATAATAAACTGTTTAAAAGAAAACAAAGAATTAAAAACAATCGAAGAAATTCACGAAGAGATCTACTCTATATGGAAAAACATAAGAGATTTAGGAGAAATATAAAATGGCTTTTGCTATAATTTTCAAATTTGGATTTTGGACTTTTTTTGTATTAATATATGCATTTGTTGCTACAACTGTTGTCATTTTAGAAAGAAAAAGACCAGAAAAAACCATAAGTTGGCTTTTAATATTTGCCGTAATCCCACTTATAGGATTTGTAATCTATCTTTTTTTTGGAAGGAACTGGAAAAGAAGAAAACTTACCAGTGATATTTACTTGGATTCAAAACCTACTTTATCTGAAAAAGAAAAAGAATGGTTAACGAAGGTACTTGGGGAAAATGATATTCAATACTTACAACTAATTAATCTTTTAAAAAGAAATTCTAAGTCGCCTTTATTTTTGGGAAACGACATAGAAATTTTTAAAAATGGGAAAGAAAAATTTGCTTCTTTCTTTAAAGAAATTGAAAACGCAAAAGAATCTATTCATTTGGAGTACTATATTGTAAAAGATGACGAAACAGGCAAAAAGCTCAAAGATCTTTTGATAAAAAAGGCTAAAGAAGGAGTAGAAATTAAATTTATCATGGATAAAATAGGTTCAGGGCGCCTAAAGAAAAGCTATATAAAGCAATTAGAAAATGCAGGAGTTGAAATTGCTTTTTATAGCTATTTTTTATCCCCTTTACTTAAATTTGTGAATACCCAAGTAAATTATAGAAATCACAGAAAAATAGCGATAATTGACTCTGAAATTGGCTTCATCGGAGGGATAAACATTGGAAATGAATACATTGGTAAAAGTAGTTTGGGATATTGGAGAGACCTCCACTTAAAAGTTAGAGGAGAGGCTGTAAACGGACTTCAAAAAATTTTTTTTGAAGACTATCAAACAATTGTAAAGGCAGAGAGGAAAAAAGAAAAAATAGATCCTGGTAAATATTTTAAAAAGCAGGAGAGAAAAGGGGACTCCTTAATACAAATAGCGGTGAGTGGCCCAGAATCAGAAAATTCATCGATAATGCAAATGATCCACAAGATGATTAATATTGCTAAAGACCATATATACATAGCTACACCGTACTTCATCCCAGATGATAGCATTCTTTCAGCTTTGAAAATTGCTGCCCTTTCTGGTATTAAAGTAAAAATCTTATTTCCAGGAAAGATGGATCATTTTTTAGTATATTTTGCTTCAAGAACATATTTGGAAGAAATTATAAAATATGGCGTTGAAGTATATTTTTACAAAAAAGATCGATTCATACACTCTAAATTCGTATCCATAGATGGTTTAATATCAACCGTTGGAACAGCAAATATAGATATTCGAAGCTTTGAACTAAATTATGAGGCAAATTTCTTAATATACGATAGGGAAAAAACTCAACAAATAGAAGATATTTTTCTTGAGGATTTAAAAATTAGTTCTCACATTTCTCAAGATTACTTTAATAATCAGCCTTTCCCTATCAAATTCACAGAAGCATTCTGTAGGATTTTCTCCAATCTTTTGTAAAAAATAAAATTTTTACTTGACAAACCTTATTGATTGATGTATAATTTAAAAAATTAAATTTCAATTAAGCGAGGGTTACTATGAAAAAAATTTCATTACAATTTTTAATAAATCCTCTCGATACTTTAAAATCAAAAAATAATCAATATTTCTACTTTTGGTATTGGAAAGACACCCAACTTGGTGCCTTCCATTACCTATTAGCGAGCAAGTAGGTATAAGAAGATCAAGTGGGTGTCTACGAAAAAGTAGACACCCTTTTTTTATAAGAAATACGTAAAAAAACAAAATCTCCAGGAGGTGTAAGGGTATGAAAAAAGTGTTAACAACTTTGTTTATTGTTTTTCTATTTACATTTACTTTTGGTGTAAAGATTGGTATCACACAAATTGTGGAACACCCTGCTTTAAACAAAATTTATCAGGGAGTAATTGATTATCTTGAAGAGTCAGGTGTAGACTTTGAATATGAGCATCAAAGCGCACAAGGTAGCTTTCAAAATGCAATAACTATAGCTAACAAGTTCAAAACTGATGTAGATATAATAGTTGCAATAGCTACCCCTTCCGCTCAAGCAGCCGCAACCGAAATAAAAGATAAGCCAGTGGTATTCAGCGCGGTTACGGATCCAATCAGTGCGGGTTTGATACCCAAATTTGGTAAAAATCCAGGAAATGTTGTTGGAGTAAGCGATATGGTCCCTGTTGAAACTCATGTAAACCTCATGAGAACAATATTTCCTGATGCCAAAAACTTAGCGATCCTTTACAATACTGGCGAGGCTAACTCGGTTTTTTTAGCAGATCAAACTAAGAAATTTGCTCCCCAATTGGGATTCAATGTAATTGAAATCACAGGGACGAACGCTAACGAACTTGTAACTTCCCTAAACGCTCAAGCGAACAGGATCGATGTTGCCTATCTATACACAGATAATTTGGTTGCTTCATCAGCTGAAATCTTAGGCCAAGTATTTGAAAAAAACAAGATCCCGGTAGTTGCAGGAGACATTGATATAGCAAGAAAAACATCCGTTTTAGGTTTTGGCTTTGACTATTATCAAGTAGGAATAGAAACAGGGAAAATTGTCCTCGATCTCATAAACGGCATAAAACCTAACGAAATTGAGTCTCGGATAGTAGGAGCAGACGCTCTAACGTTTTATATAAATTTGGATAGAGCCCAAACTCTAGATGTAAATATACCTCAACAATTTTTAGACATTGCAGATGAAATAGAAGGAATACTATGATCGGGACAGAAATTTAGGAGGAAATTTATGGATTTAGTGGGTATATTAGAACAAGGATTAATAGCCTCCCTAGTTGCCATGGGCGTGTTTATAAGTTTCAGAGTCATCGACCTTCCGGATTTAACGCCGGATGGATCGTATGTGTTGGGAGGGGCCGTAACCGTTGCGTTTATGTACGCGGGTCTGCCTTGGATAATATGTATGCTTCTTGGTGGTTTAATGGCAGGTTTTTTCGGGATAATAACCGCTCTGATACATAACAAATTAAAAGTCAATTCCTTGTTAGCCAGCATATTGGTTATGACAATGCTCTATTCGATAAACATTAGGGTCATGAATGGACCGAACGTTTCCGTTCCAAAAGAAATAACAGCCCAGCAAGAAGCACAATACACCGAAAAAACGAAGTTAGATGACATTTTAGGCATGAGTAGCTTAAAGGAAAATCAAAGTAATTTACAAATAAACGAAACCAAAAAAACCTTATCTCCATTCAGAGAAAACTCTGGATATAACTCTACCATCTTAATAGGATCGGTGGTATTTGTATCTGCTCTTTTAACAATAATCTTTTTGAGAACGGAGTTAGGAATTGCGCTCAGGGGGTACGGAGGTAACAAGGCAGGAATCAAAAACCTTGGTATGAACCCTGAAATTATGAGTATAATCGGATTACTTTTGGGAAATTTCTTTGCGGGGCTGTCAGGATCCTTGTTCTCAATGTACGGTGGATTTTCAGATGTGAATATGGGTCAAGGCATTGTTGTAATTTCTTTAGCAGCGGTTATTTTGGGGGAGATCATATTTGGTAAGCTAAATCTGTTCTATAACATGCTATGCCCCATCATTGGAGCTGTTATCTATCAATTTTTACTGGCATTAGCCATGAGATATGGTTACATAATCGGCTTCCAATCAAGCGATATGAAACTAATAACTGCGTTGTTCATAATATTAGTAATAGGATTAAGGAGGGTAGAATTTAAAAAATGGTTGAGCTTAAAAACATCAGAGTAGTATACAACAAAAATCAGATTAATGAAAAAAAGGCTTTAGACAAATTTGAATTAAGTATTAAAAAGGGAGAATTTGTAACTATCATAGGTCCCAACGGTGCTGGGAAAACAACGCTTCTTAAAGTCTTAACAGGAGAAGTAGTGTTGGATCAAGGGAGCTTTACATTAAATAACACAAGCATAAAAAGAACAAAACCCTACAAGCTCTTTCGAAATGTTGGCATAGTGTATCAAGAACCTGATAGAGGTGTATTTCCTGAGCTAACCCTCGAAGAAAATTTGATCTTGGGATCCAAAAAAGGAAATAGATTCTTTTCATTTGGAAAATACGAAGGATTAGAATTGTTGAAATCTTTAAACATGGGCTTAGAAAACAGACTTAAAACAAAAGTCAAAGAATTTTCCGGAGGGCAAAAACAGGCCCTCGCCATGGTTCTTGCTTCTATAACAAAGCCTGATCTTCTGCTATTAGACGAACATACCGCGGCTCTTGATCCCAAAAATGTTGAAAAGGTGATGGAACTAACTATGAAGATAAATAAAGAGTTGGGATTAACCATTATAATGGTCACACACAACATGAAAATAGTAGAAAAATATTCAAGTAGAATAGTGGAAATCAAAGATGGAAAGGTTACAAAAGATTTTGTCTACGAAAAAACACATAACACAGAAGAACTAAAAAAAGTAACAGCTAATTGACAAATAAAATACTTCTAAATTATCTTGTTGACGCTCTATCCCATAGGGCGTCTTTACTTTTTTAATCAATAATAGAATATGGTATAATATTTAAAACAAATTGGTTCATATTTTGAAAGGACAAGATACAAAATGAGTGTAAAAAAAGTAGATGTTTACAAAGAGATAGATGATCCAAATAGGAATTTTTTTATCTCAGCATCGGCGGGAACGGGCAAAACTTATATTCTTACACAATATTTTATCAAAGTGTTAGAAAAGAATTTTCCAAATGCCGAGATAGTTGAAAACATTCTTACAGTGACCTTCACAAACAAAGCCGCCTCTGAAATGAAAAATAGAATTATGGAAGAAGTTTCCAACAAATTGGATGAAAAACCCCCTTATGGCACCAGCAAAGTAGAATGGTACCAATATTGGAACGAAGTAAAAATTAATTTATCCCGCTCATGGGTCAAAACTATAGACAGTTTTTGCTCAAGAATAATAAGAGAAAACAACATTTCCATGGGGGTAGACCCAAATTTCAGTATAATAAGCGACTTTCAAAGAGATCGAGAAGTTGAAAGATCGGTTTATTCAGCTTTAAGAGTTGCCTTAGAAATATATCAAGATAAAGAAATAGATTGGCTCAATTTCTTGTCCATAAAAAGAAAGGAAAAAATAGAAAAGTATATTGAAACTTTGAATAGAGAAAAAACAAAATTTAAAGAATCCTTTAAAAAAATACTTTCTGAAAGAGGCTTGGACGAGTTTGAAAAGATAATTCAAGATGTTGTTTCCAACTGGCGCATTGAAATGTCAAGAGTCTTATTAACTAACGATTTAGAATTAGCAGATAAAGAACTCTCTGAGCTTTACAAAAACTTTTTATGGCTTGTAAAAATTATTTCTCTTATCGCTAGTGAATTCTATCTGGGATTAACCACCGATAATTTTTTATACGATTTCAAAGCGGTTTTAGAAAAAGTTGTAGAAGAATTCGAAAATAACCCCGATCTTCTTAAAAAGTATCAAAATAAATTTAAATATATCATAGTTGATGAATTTCAAGATACTAATTATCTTCAAAAAGAAATCTTTGACAAACTCCATACCACAGATAATTATTTTTTTTATGTTGGAGATAGAAAACAATCCATCTACCGTTTCAGAGGAGCGGATGTTTCTGTATTTTCACGTTCTTTAACAGAAGCTCAAAATTCTGATGAAGAGATTCTTTTAGGAAAATTAACTAAAAATAGAAGATCCCATCAACAAATCATAAATTTTGCAAATCATCTTTCTGAAGTTTCTTTATTTAAAAGAGAAAATTTACAGATGGAAGACATCGATCCCAAACTTTTAGAAAATCTCTCCTTCCAAGAAGAAGATATATCAGAACCCGAAATCCCTCCCCAAGAGACCGAAACGATCCCTACTTTGAGTGAAGATGATACTAAAAGAGTTAAATACATATTAATTGAACCCACTGATGAAAATGGATTAAACAACCAAGAAAATCGTCTTGCCATTGAAATAGAGACGTTGGCAAAAGTTATAAAAAAGTTGTTAGGACAAGAAATGGATTTCAAAGTAAGAAAAAATAATAAAGTATATTATGAAAGAAGAAAAATAGAACCAAAAGATATCGCTGTCCTTTCAAAAGAATTAAAAAATACAGAGAAAATACTTAGAACCACCTTTTTTAAATATAATATACCCTTTTATATATTCGGCAGCAAATCTTTTTACAATAGACCAGAAATTCAAGCTATTTTCGCTGCCCTTAACTCAATTCAAAATCCTTTTAACGACTACCAGTTTGTCAGATACATGATGTCACTTTTAGTAGGCATGAGCTTTCAAGATCTTTCCAAATTGGTAGAAAAAAGGCAAGGAAGTTTTTTTGAAACGTTTGAAAATATGCAAAGCGAATTCCCTGATGATGTAGTGGAAAGTTATAAAGTGCTTAAAAAGTACAAGGATCTCAAATATTATTTAACTCCTTCTTCCATACTGAAAGGTATAATAAACAACAACAATTACTTCTCTAAACTCGTTTTAACAAACGATCCTGAAGTTTCAATATCCAATATAAAAAAACTTATAAATCAAGCCGAAGAATACAACAATATGGCAAATTCTTTTTCTGAATTGGTCAGATTTTTGAAAAATGCCTCTAATATCTCAGAAGAAGAGGCTTCTATAGAAGATGAAACCTCTAACAGTGTGAAAGTAATGACCATCCATAAATCTAAAGGTTTGGAATTTCCTATTGTATTAATGATCGGTTTACACAACTCTATTTCTGGGACAAAAAATGGTTCCTATGCGGAATTTTCGATCCCTGATGCGGCGGGAAACAGATATTACCTCTTGAAGAATGTATTTAAAGAGAGCGTAGAAAACAGTGATCATTGGCTACTCAAATGGTTTAAAAACAACGAGTTTTTAGATAAAACGGAAGCCAACAGATTAGTATATGTAGGAATAACAAGAGCAAAAGACTTGCTGATACCCCTCCTAGTGTCAAATGAGAAAGCCGATACATTAAATAATTTCTTCCTAACAGTAAAAAATTCAAATACCATAGATATAATTCATTCAGATAATATTCAACAACCAAAAGAAAACGCTCCCGAACCTCTAAACAAAGATGAAGAAAATACTTTGTTTAAAGATATACCTCACCAAAATCTTAAAGACTTAACCAATCTCTCGTATAAAAAGTACATAGCCCCAACTTACATAATCAATGAAATAAAAACTAACGAATTAGATTTAATAGAAGATCTCAATGAAACCATTCTATCTCCTTCAACTTATTTTGATCCAAAAAACATTTTTTCAGATCAAGAGCTTATTTTTAGAGGATCCTTTTTACACTCTAAACTAAGAAGTGCTCAAAATATAAGTCACATAAAAAATATGGTAAAAAACGGAGAGTTACCACAAGGTTTTGATGAATTAGATATAGTAAAAAGAGCCTTCTCACCCTCTGAGAATAAAGTAATAAAAAATGAATGGAGACTCATGAAAAAATTGAATATAGGAAAAAAAGAATATATGTTATTTGGGATTCCTGATAAAGTTATAATAGAAAAAGGTGATATTGAGATTTTGGATTACAAATATTCAGACTTGAAAGATCCAAAAAAAATTAAAGATTACGAATTTCAAATACTTTTCTACCTTTACCTATTATCCGATTTTGGGAATCCAAAAAGAGGTCACATAATAAGTATCAAAACATTACAAGATCCCATAACTCTTGAATACGACCCACAGTTTGAAGAGCGATTGATCTCACAACTTTCGAAAGAGGAAGTTACAAATGAATTTTGAGAATATGCCAGAACTCCATTGGAAATTTGGTTATTTCCTAATCTTAGGAATTATGGCAACAATAGCTGTAATCATGATAATTATATTCAAAAAGAAAAAAAGGTTTTGAATTACAAATACCTATAAGGGGGTCTAATTACATGAAGGAAAGTATAATTAAAAAAGTAGAAGAATTAAAAGAAGAAATTATTGAAAGTTCAAAAAAGTTCATATCAATTGACTCTGTCAACCCACGTGCGGGAGGGCCTGGGGAAAAGGAAGTTGCAGAATGGTTAGAATCTTTGATTAGCGGTTGGAATTTCGATGAAATTAAAAGATACGACGCTCCAGACGATGCTGTTGAATATGGATACAGGCCAAACATAGTTGCAACCTATAAAGGTCAAAACCCACAAAGAACTATTTGGTTTGTAACTCACATGGACAAGGTACCTGCTGGTGATATCAAATTATGGGAAACAGATCCTTTTCAACCGGTAGTAAAAGATGGAAAGATTTTTGGAAGGGGAAGCGAAGACAATGGGGCTTCCTTAATATCAACATTATATGCCGTAAAAAGCATTATGGGTTTAAAAGTGAGACCGAAAAACAACATTGCCTTAGCTTTGGTTTCAGATGAAGAAACCGGTTCAGAATTTGGAATAAAATACTTATTAAAACAAGGAATATTCAAACAAGAGGATTGGTTCTACGTACCAGATGCCGGGGAACCTGATGGAAGCTTCATCGAAGTTGCAGAAAAATCGATTATGTGGTTAAAAATAACAACTCTTGGAAAGCAAGGCCATGCATCTATGCCCAATATCTCCATTAACGCCCATAGAGCTGGCATGGATTTCGCAATTGCAGCCGATAAATATTTCCACGAAACTTATAACCTACAAGACGACCTCTTTAATTACCCATACTCTTCTTTTGAACCAACAAAGAAAGTATCCAATGTTGAAAACATAAATACCATTCCCGGCACGGATATCATATATTTCGATGGAAGGATTCTTCCAAACTATGACGTTGAACAAATAATAAACACTCTTAAGAATCTATCTAAAGAATATGAAAAGAAATGGAATGTCAAAATAATAATTGAAGGGGAACATATTGAAAAATCAACCAAACCCACCCCAAAAGAACACCCTTGTGTAGAAATATTAAAAGAAAGCATAAAGGAACTTAGAAATATACAAGCTAAGGTTGGTGGAATAGGTGGAGGTACCTGTGCGGCGATAGTCCGTGGGGCAGGGTTCCCCGCTGTTGTTTGGTCAACGATCGATGGAACCGCACATCAACCTAACGAATATGTGAAAATAGACAATTTAATTAAAGATACCCAAGTTTTCGCATACCTTATGAGTAATTTATAATTCTTATTTTTAACCTTAAAGATTATATTGGGGGTTGTATGATGTATGTAAAATTATGGCAAAATGATACTTTTCAAACAATTGAATACACAGAAAACTTGCAAAAAGCCTTTGATAAAATAAGCAATGAAGAAGAAAATCTGGTCGTTTTAAGACGCGATGGAACTTTGTACAACCTCATCACTTTCAACGATATAGCTACATTTTCTTCTTATGATTTAGATACGAAATTAATAGAAATATTAGATCCTACCGATTCTTTTTTATTTGACAATGATTTATTAGAGGATGCGCTAGTTTTGATGTTAGAAAACAGAGCTAGAATTTTACCTGTTGTTGATAATGAAATGCATCCTGTGGGAGTCTTCGGACTTTTTGAAGTATTAAAATCCTTTAAAACAATCTCTGCCATGGACGAAACAGGAACGCGAGCGGTAATAAAGATAGACGACATTCCTGGTGAACTAAATAAAGTTTTAAGCATATTTGCGACCCGAAAAATCAACCTTCTTTCTCTAATGACAGCCAAAATAAGTGATAAAAAAAGAATGATCAGTCTAAAACTTGGTATTAAAAATATTGATCTCATTTCTGATATATTAGATGAGGAAAATATAGAGTATGAAGGTATATACGAAGAAAAGGGAGATAAAGAAAGCTGAAAAAAAGCCAATTGTGAGTAAAGAATTAATCATTAGGAGGCAATATTATGAAAATAGCTTACGTATCCTACGAAGTTTCCCCATTTGCTAAAGCCGGAGGTTTGGCAGACGTAGCTGGGGCCCTACCAAAATATATTAAAAATGCAGGAGAAGAAATATACGTTATAATGCCTTTTCATAAAAACATAGAAAATAATTTTGAAATTTCTAAATTTCAGCTTGTAAAAACAGGCTTAGTACCTGATTCACATACACATAAGTCCCCTTTTAGTGTCTATAAAAGTTATTTAGAAGGTTCCTCTGTAGTAATTTATTTCATAAAAACCGATTCTCTCTATGATTCAAAAAACATATATGATGAAGAAAATATCTTTTTGAAGACTTCGTACTTCTGTGATTCTGCTTTAAAAACTATAAAAGAATGTGAACCAGACACAAACGTTATCAACGTAAACGACTGGCACACTTCTCTTATACCTGTATATCTAAAAACCTATTATTTACAAGACAATATATTAAAAAAGATAGCCACGATATTAACTATTCACAACATAGGTTATCAAGGGCTTTTTAGCCCTGATGTGTTAAATCAGGCTGGATTACCAACTTACCTCTTCAACATGAACGCTCTGGAATATTATGGAAAAGTAAATGTGTTGAAAGGCGGAATTTTGTTCAGTAATATAATAAATACCGTGAGTCCCACGTATGCAAAAGAAATACAAAGCGAAGAATACGGTTATGGACTAGAAGGTGTATTAAAGGTTCGATCTGAAGATTTGTTTGGTATATTAAACGGCATTGACTACAGTATTTATGACCCCTTAAAAGATACTCATATTTTCCATCCCATTAAATCATACGAAGACAAGTTAAAAAATAAAACAAGTTTGCAAGAACACCTAGGTCTCGCTAAGGATGAAAGTAAAACCCTAATCTCTTTTATTGGTAGACTCTTTGATCAAAAAGGAATCAATTTAATTTCAAAAATAATAGACATGTTGCTACTCACTGATATTCAATTTGTACTATTAGGAACAGGAGATAAAAAATATGAAGAGTATTTTGCTACCTTGACAAAGCTTTATCCAAAAAAGATATCCATCAACATAACCTTCGATGTCGATCTAGCTCAAAAGATATACGCTGGATCTGATATATTTTTAATGCCCTCTAAGTATGAACCATGTGGATTAGGCCAAATGTACTCAATGAGATACGGTACCGTTCCTGTTGTAAGATACACAGGGGGGTTGAAGGATACGGTCTCGGAATACAACCCAAAAGATAAAAAAGGAACAGGATTCGGATTTTATGAATACCAAGAAGCCGATTTATTGTACACGTTAATGAATGCCATATTCTTTCATCAAAAAAGAAAAGATGACTGGACTAATATTTTTGAAAACTGTATGAAAGAAGATTTCTCTTACGAAAAAACCGCTAAGAAATACATCGAATTATACAAAATTGCCCTTGACAAAAAACGGGGTTATTAGAATGATGGAATTGAGAAAAGATCCTATAATAAAAAGATGGGTTATCATATCTTCCGAAAGATCGAAAAGGCCCATGGATTTCAAAAAACAGCATCAAAAAATAGAAACTTCCTTCTGCCCTTTCGATTATGGAAATGAATACAGTACTCCGGAAGAAATAATAGCATTTAGAGACGCTAACTCTACTCCAAACTCCCCAGGATGGTGGGTTCGTGTTGTGCCAAATAAATTTCCAGCACTCCACTCTGAAAACGAACTGAAAAAACAAGGTATCGGGATATACGACCAAATGTCTGGTTATGGATACCATGAAGTAATAATAGAAACTCCACAACATAACGCAAAATTTGCAAATATGCCAATAGATCAAATGAAAGAAATAATATGGGCTTACATAAAAAGGTTTCAAACAATAAGAAAAGACAAAAACATAAAATACATTCAAATATTCAAAAACAAGGGGGAAGAGGCTGGTGCTTCTCTTTCACATCCACACTCACAACTTATTGCCACTCCTATCGTTCCTATCACGATTAAATCGGAAATAGAAGGATCCAAATCTTATTATGAGTTTCGAGAAAGATGTGTCTATTGTGATATAATAAACCAGGAGTTAAAAGACAAACAAAGGGTAGTTTTCAAAACAGATGAGTTTATTGTTATAGAACCTTACGCCTCCAGATTTCCATACGAAACATGGATACTTCCACTAAAACATTCACATGACTTTGGATCCTTAGAAAACGAACCGACATCAGTTGAAGATCTAGCAAAAACTCTTTCTATTATAACCAAAAGGTTTGATAAAAAACTCGACGATCCACCATTTAATCTATTCATCCACACTTCACCGTTTATAGACGGACTGGAACTATATTATCATTGGCATATAGAAATATTACCTAGATTAACTAATGTCGCTGGTTTTGAATGGGGCACAGGCTTCCATATTAACCATGTTTCTCCCGAACAAGCCTGCAGTGACCTCATAGAAGAAAAAGACATTCTTTAAAAACTAGGAGGATAAAATGATAGATTTAAAAGATATATTTTACGAATTTTCCTCAAGAAATGTACTTGAATTAATCAGAAAAATCTCTGATTTTCACAGAGCAAAAGGTAGCTTGGAATATTCCAAGGCGATAGAAATAATTCAAAATTATTTGAAAAATTCAACATTGTTGACCTTTCCTATGAATAAAACTTACAACACGTGGCAAAGTCCTCCAAGCTGGAATCTAAAGGGGGGTTATTTAAAATATCAAAAGGGGAAATACATAGTTTCTGATCTATCTCTAACACCTATCTCAGCAATATTTCTATCAGATAAAACAGATGGCATAGAGAAACTGAAAGTCTTCGATGTAGGAAAAGGAGAAAAAGAGGAAGACTACAAAAATTTTGAATCAGGAAATGCGGTATTGGCTGATGGCAATCCCACCTTAGTCTACCACTATGCTGTAGAAAAATTCAACGCGAGGTGTGTCCTCAGTTATTACATGAAAGCTCAGGATAAATCCATAGGAAGAACTCCAGAACTCTTACCCAATACCATTAATTATACTTCTTTCCCGAGTTTTAAAAATAAGTACGCCTTTGGTTACGCTTTATCTTATGATCAATTTCAAGAATTAAGGGAAAAGCTTAAAAAAGGAAAAGTTTACATAGAAGCCTTTTTAGATGCAGATCAAGGAACAAATACCCTAGAAGTCTTACAAGAAAACATAGGTAAAGATGCCGATCAACCAGCTATTATTTTAACTGCTCATCTGTGTCATCCAAAACCGGGAGCCAACGACAATGCAAGCGGCTCAGCACTACTGGCAGAAATAATGAGAGTATTAGAAAAATTCCAAGACCAATTAAACAGAAAAATCATTGGTCTTTGGGTAGCAGAGATGTACGGTACAGCCGCTTATTTAACAACAGAATTCCCAAAAAACGCTTACGTTATAAACTTAGATATGGTGGGAGAAGATCAATTTAAAACAGGGTCTACTCTTAAATTAACTGCATCCCCCTGGGCAATACCTTCTTTTTTAGCGGAACTTCTTTATGTGAACTTAGAATATCCTGCTTTTAGATTATCTTTCGAAAGATATTCAGGAGGTTCTGATCATTACATGTTTTCAGACCCCAGCTTGGGAATACCTGCTGTGTCATTAACAAATTGGCCCGATAGATATTACCATTCAAGCGACGACACGGTTGATAAATGTTCAAAAGACACCCTTGACTGGATAGGAAAAGCTGTGTTAAAAAGTATCTACGATCTAGACAACATGAGTGAAGAAGTTTTGGCACAAGTAAAAGGCAAAATTATAAACAATCATTTCAAGTTAGTCAATGCTCAAAGCAAACTTATCACCAATTATGTAAACTACATGACATACCTAAAGCTAAAGCAACTCTCTAAATATGGAGATGTTGAAGAAGAATTAATTGAATTTTTTAAAGAAAAAATTGACTTTGATTTGATCCCTTCACAAAAAAGAAAGGTAAGAAAAAATATTGGACCGATTTCTGATTCGTGGCACAATATCGAAGATATAAAATGGATGAACCAAATTAGAGAAAAAATACCTAACTTTAGAGATTTCATGGATGTATTTTTAAATATATTTGAACTAGGATTTTCAAAAGAAGATGCTATTTTAATTGCAAAAGCAGAGTTGGGAATTGAGGAAGATTTAAAATCTGAAGTTGAGCATTATTTGCAAAGATTAAAAGAAGAAAAATTAATCGAAATATAAGATTTTTCTTATTATATTAGGGCACTCTATATGAGTGCCTTATTTTTTATTTTTAAGAAAAAGCAAGGTAAACGCTTTTAAATAGATCTAAACCTTCGTAATCGCTCATAATCTGCTGTAATTAAACTTGACTATTTTTGTAAATAGATTTATAATTTTCATAAACTTACTTTCGATAGTAAAGAAAGTAAGATAATAAAATTATTCTAAAATTTATAGAAAAGAGGAGAAAAATTGGCTTTAGTAGGTAGCAGAGAATTAATTAGGGATATAAATGAAAAAACCATATTAAAGGAAATCTTTTTAGAAAAAAAAATTGACAGAGCTTCACTAGCAAGAAAAACAAGTTTGAGTGGTGGAACAGTCACAAAGATTACCTCTGATTTACTAAAGAAGGGTTTGATCAGGGTAGTTGGGGAAAGCAATTCGACCGGAGGAAGAAAACCCATTCTATTATGCATTAACCCAGATTTCGGAAATATTTTAGGTGTGAAGATAGGTTTGGGATATCTTCAACTGATAATCACTGATCTAACTGGAAATATCTTATCTCAGGAACGAACAGAGTTTGGAGAAGAGTTTGACCCCCATAAAATTTCCTGTCTGATTAAAGAATACGTTGAACAAAAAAGCAAAAATAATTTAGTCGGAGCTTCTGTAGCTGTTTCAGGTACAATCGATTCAACAAAAGGTGTTGTTCTAGATTCTTTTATTTTAAATTGGAAAAACGTTGAACTTGGCAAAATCTTAAAAAATATCTTAAAGGTACCTGTTTACATAATAAACGATGTTGATTCTTTCACACTTGCTCACTTATGGAAAGGAAAATTAAAAAATTATAAACATGCGTTAGTTATGACTCTTGGGGTTGGCATAGGGGGTTCACTTATTGTAAATGGAAATCTTTACACTGGAAACGGCGGCGCCGGAGAAATTGGACACATGACTATAAAAGAGAATGGAAATAGATGTAGGTGTGGTAGCTATGGATGCTTAGAAGCAGAAGCTAGCTTTGAATCTTTGGTTAATAAGATCTACACAAAAAGTGAAAACACTCTTCTCAAAGAATATTATAAAACGTTTAAAAATACGGAGTTATCAGAAATTGACTTTATAAGATTAGCTTTAAAAGAAGATCCTCAAGTATCACACGAGGTTTTCAACGAATATTCAAAATTAATAGGAACAGCCATAAAAAATTTAATCAATATTTTTACTCCTGAATACTTTTTGATAGGTGGAGAAGCCTTAGAGTTTTCAGATTATTTCTTAGAAAACTCTATAAACTATGCAAGAGAAAATGCCTTCGGAACTTTAGGTGAAAGGGTGATTTACGATGTTGATAACTTAGGACCAAAAGCATGGATGTTGGGTGGTGTGTATCAAGTAATTCAAGAGGAGATGTTTTATATCAATGTTTGAGGAGGAGGTATTATGAAAAAAGCATTCTTTTTGTTGGTTGTGGTACTTATTAGCACCTTCATGTTAGCTCAGGTTAAGGAAGTTATTTTTTGGCATAGTTATTCTACTGCTTCTGGAGAGTATAAACTATTAACTGAAGAAATTATACCGGAATTTGAAAAAGAACATCCTGATATTAAAATTACAGAAGTTCAAGTTCCTTACGATGAAATGAGAAGAAGATTGATCGTAAGCACAGCAGCTGCACAATACCCTGACGTTATGAGGATGGATATTATCTGGGTCCCACAATTTGCTGATATTGGCGTCTTATTGCCAGTCGATGAAGAATTTCCTAAGGATTTTCAACAAATTAAAGATGATTTTTTACCTGGCCCACTGGCTACAAATTACTGGAAAGGTCACTATTATGGAGTTCCTTTGGATACAAATACAAGAGTTTTGTTATGGAACCGTGAAATGTTTGAAGAAAGTGGATTAACTTCGCCTCCAACAAATATGGCAGAATTTATTAAATATATCAAAACTTTAACCAAAGATACTGATGGAGACGGACAGATTGACCAATGGGGTTTTGCAGATACTGGTTTCGGACCATGGAATAGTATGGCTTGGATATATTCTTTTGGTGGTCAAATCCTTGATCCAACAAATTCGAAGGCAAAAGGATACGTAAATGCACCTGAAAGTGTCGAAGCTTTAAAAACATTTAAAGATTTATACAATCAAGGCTATATTGCTCCTATCGGAGGAGGGGGAATTGGTGTATTAGAAGGATATGCTGAAGGTATTTATGCTATGACCTTTGATGGCCCATGGTCTTGGAGTATTATAAAAGGTCAGTATCCCGATGCAGAAATTAATTATTCCCTCATTCCTGCTGGTAAAGGCGGATCCAAGTCTGTTGTCGGCGGTGAAGACATAGTTATTTTCAACTCTACTAAATACAAAGAAGAAGCATGGGAATTTGTAAAATTCTTGACCTCAAAGGATGTTCAGCTAAAATTTGCAACTGTAGGTCAGATGCCAATATTGAATGGATTACTTGACGAACCTGAAATTAAAGAACATCCATTCTTCCCAGTTTATCTAAAACAATTAGAAACAGCAGTTCCTCGCTCCCCTCATCCTGCTTGGAACGAAATCAACGATATTTTGGATAGTGCCTGGCAAAATGCGGTCATAGGAGGAGTAGAGGCACAGGATGCTTTAGATAACGCCGCTTATGAAATTGAAGAAATTCTGAATGACTATAGATAAGAATGGAAAGTAAAATTCTAGGTGGAGGATATTCTCCTCCACCTAATATAATTTCTTGTATTATAGGAGGAATAAAGAATGACTAGGAAAAAGAGAAGAAAATTGGTGGGCCTTCTTTTTGTCTTGCCTGGTTTGATCAGTTATTTTGCGTGGACTTTGTACCCGATTATAAAAAGTTTTATTATGAGTTTATATAAATGGAATATTAATCCTAATATTCCTAATAAATTTATTGGCTTAAAAAATTATACCCAATTATTTCAAGATCTAAAATTTTATGTAGCTCTTAAGAATACGATTTTTTATACACTAATTACGGTTCCTGGACAAATGATTTTTGGCTTTTTAGTAGCTCTCCTTTTAAATAGAAAAATGAAAGGTCAAACTTTATTTCGGTTGCTGTACTATTTGCCTGTCATCACTTCTTGGGTAATAGTCTCAATATTGTTTCAATATCTCTTTGCTGCAAGAGGAGGTTTAGTAAACTTTCTATTAAAAGACTTGCTTCATATAATACAGAAGGATGTTCCATGGCTATCCAACCCAAAAACAGCAATGATACCTATTTACACATTGGGCATATGGAAAGGCATAGGGTGGTCGATGCTTATTTTCTTAGCCGGACTTCAGGGAATACCTAAACAACTTTACGAAGCGGCTTCTTTAGACGGAGCTAATAGCTGGCAAACCACAACTAAAATTACTTTACCTTTAATGGTACCCACAATTGTGTTCGAACTTGTCATGCTTACAATTGGCGGATTTAATGTTTTTCTTTCGGTTTACGTTATGACTGGCGGGGGACCGATGGGATCAACGGAGGTCTTGTCTTCATATATGTTTAAAGAAGCCTTCGATTACTTCCATTTTGGTTACGGGTCAGCAATATCAGTAATTTTCTTCCTTATTGTTTTTACCATAGCTCAAATCCAAAGGAAACTATTAGCTAAAAGAAGTTTCTAATAAGGGGTGAAAAAATGCAAAGAAAAAAATCAAAAAAAATAATTAACATAATTGTTTTTTGTATTTTAATTTTAGGAGCAATAATAATGACTTTTCCATTCTACTATATGTTTATAACTTCCTTAAAGGAAACAAGTTATATTTTCACCGTTCCACCTCAATTAATCCCTAAGCCTGCCACATTCCAAAATTATATAACCGTCTGGAAAGAAACAGATTTTGCCAGATACTTTGTAAATAGCGTTACCATAACGCTTCCTGCAATTATTTTGAATGTTCTATTATCCACTTTAACGGCATATGGATTTGCAAGGTATAATTTTCCGGGAAAAGAAACTTTTTTCTCCCTTCTAATTGCTACTTTAGCCGTACCGGGATTACTTCTCATAATTCCTCAATTCGACATTGTTAGTAAAATAAGATGGTTGATGGATAACAAAATTACACTTATTTTAACAGGAGGCATAGGAGGGATTGCATTCAACGCCTTTTTTTTGAGAGGATTTTTTGAGGCTATGCCTGTTGAATACGAAGAAAGTGCAGAATTGGATGGAGCCAATGCCTGGCAGAGATTTATTTATATAGTTTTCCCACAAGCTCTCCCTCCTGTAGGAGCGTTAACTATAATGTCTTTTTTGGGAATATGGGATGACTATTTTTGGCCATCTTTGATATTAACTTCAAAGAACAATTGGACATTGCCTATCGGTATAATGACTTTCAAAGGTCAATTTAGCGTTCAATGGAATGTTTTATTTGCAGGAACTATGATTTCTTTGGCACCCGTACTAGTAGTTTATGTCCTCTTCCAAAAGTATTTTATACAATCAGTTTCTGAAGGAGGTTTAAAACTTTGAAAGGAGGAGCTTTTAATTGCGTAAGAAAATCATATTTTTAAGCTTTTACAACTTGCTTTTATTCGTATCAATATTTGGAGGTGAAAGTATGGACATTTTGTTTGATAAATCATTTTATTATCCAAATGATTCTATAAATCTAAGATTGTTGAATCTTCCTAACGAAACTAAAAAAATTAAAATTGTTATAACTAAAGATATTCAAACAATCAATGAATTAAGTATGAACATATCTAAAGTGGGAGAAATCATGCAAATATCTTTAAAAGCTCCTTCTAAAGTTGGAGGGTATGGATTAGACTTTTATGTAAATGATAATCTGATCTTAAGCAGGGGCCTTTCGGTTTTAAATTCATGGACTGAGTCGCCTCGCTATGGGTTTTTAACAGATTTTGGCGAAGGAAGATTTAACACCGAAAAAACGATGGATTATTTAGCCCAATACCATATCAACTCTTTGCAATATTACGATTGGATGTATGATTATGGATATCTAGTTGCTAAAAAAGAAAATTACAAAGATGCCTGGAATAGAGAAAGAAATATATCAAATTCTGTTTTAAAAGAATTAATTAGAGAAGGGCATGAAAATAATATTTTTTCTATGGCTTATGTCCCTATTTACGGTGTAGAAAGAAATCTTGGCTCAGACCATCCCGAGTGGTTGTTATACGAAATAAAAGGTGAGAATTATGAACCGGTTGATTTTTATCAAAAAATTTTAATCACAAATACTTATCAAGATTCAGGTTGGACAAAATTTCTTATACAACAATGTAAAGAAACTTTAAATTTTGGATTTGATGGGATACATTTAGATCAATATGGATACCCTAAAGATTATGCATCTTTTTACTTAGAAGATAACGAATATAAACCTTACATAACATCTAAAGGTTTTAAGGAATTCATAAATGAATTGAAACAGCAAACAGAAGCTCCTGTAATCTTTAATTATGTTAATAATTGGCCTAAGGAAATTCAATCTCAAACTAAAGCAGACATGATTTATATTGAACCTTGGGAATCATGTAATACATATGAAGATATGTACAAAATGATCAAAGAAGCTAAGGAAAGAAGCAAAAAGGATGTCATAACTGCTGCTTACATTAATCCCTCTTTTGAAGAAAATATTACTTTGACCGATGCTGTTATTGCAATAAGTGGTGGAAGAAGATTAGAACTGGGAGAATATATGTTAATACTTGGAGGACCCTATTTCCCTGGTGACGCAGATATTGTAAGTCAAGATTTACTAAATAAACTTAGGAATTACTACGATTACCAAGTAAGATATGAAGAATTATTTGATATCCTTGAAAAAGAAGTAGAATTAAAAGGAAATAATTTATCTTTGAACCCAAAAAAAGATTCTATATGGTACAATGTTAAGATGAATTCTAAGTATGTTTTCATTAATCTTGTCAATTTCGTAGGGATAAGCACAGACTTTTGGAGAATGAAAACAAAAAAACCCAATACAATCAATGATATAGAAATTTTTATTCCTTTAAACAATATTAAAAATGTATATTTTGCTTCAGCTGATAATCAGTTGTTTTTTTCAAAAATAGATTTTTCAGAAACAGAAAATGGGTTAATTGTAAAAGTTCCAACAATTGAATATTGGTCAACTATTCTGATGGAATTAGAATAAAAACTTGAGGAGGATTTATCCATGTTCACAATGATGCAGTTAACGCAATACACTACTTTGTACAGAAGCGGCAAACCTTTTAAAACAGGGGCGGTGATCGTTGAATTAGAAAGCAAAGATTTCCAACAAAACGATACTTTCCCATATTTTCAAGTTGAAGAAGAAAACAACAAAATAAATTTCGTATACAAGATGTCAAAAGAAGATGTTGTATATGGATTAGGAGAAACTCTTGGGGCATTGAACAAAAGAGGTAAAATCTACAGATTCTACAACACAGATGATCCTGAACACACCCCTGAAAAAATGTCTTTATACGGTTCTCATCCTTTTATGATCTTGGATGGAAAAAGTACTTTCGGATTATTCATTGATTATCCTTCTGAAATTATCTTTGACATAGGATTCACAGATAAAGATATTTTAAAGATAACCGTTCCTTCAAAAGATTTTGATTTGTATATCTTTGATACTGATGAAAAGCTATCCATAATAAAGGAATACTTTAATTTAACAGGTAAACCTTACATCCCTCCAAAATGGGCCTTTGGGTTTCAGCAATCAAAGTGGAGTTATTTCTCTGAAGAGGAAGTTAGAAATGTAGCAAAAAAATTCAGAGAAACTGGAATCCCTTGTGATGTCATTTACACAGATATAGATTACATGGATAGTTACAAGGTTTTCACAATAAACAAAGAAAAATTTCCTAACTTCGAAGGGATGGTGAAGGACCTAAAAGAAATAGGAATAAAAATTATACCGATTATAGACCCTGGGGTAAAGATAGAAAAGGAATATGAAATGTACGAAGAAGGTAAGCAAAAAGGCTTTTTCTGTGTGGATGAAAAGGGTAATGACTTTGTTGCAGCTGTTTGGCCCGGACCTACGCACTTTCCAAACTTTTTGAACTCAGAAGTTAGAAGATGGTGGGGTAAGAAGTATAAACTCTTTACAGATATGGGAATAAAAGGCTTTTGGAACGATATGAATGAACCTTCAATATTTTATACTCCTAAAGGTTTAAACAAGCTTTTTGAACTGTTGAGATATTTGGAGGAAAATAAGGAAAATGCCGGAATAGAGGTTTTCTTGGCAAAAGAAACACTTTTAAACATAGCCAACAACAAAGAAGATTATAGTAGCTTCTTTCACAAACTAGATGACGGTAGTTTAATAAATCACGATACAGTTCATAACTTATATGGATTCAATATGACGAAAGCGACTGCAGATGAGTTGAAAGAGTTATTACCGAATGAAAGATACCTGCTACTGTCAAGAAGCAGTTATCCTGGCCTTCACAGGATGGCTTCAATATGGATGGGAGATAATAAATCTTGGTGGGAACATATGCTTGTTAATATAAGAATGCTGCAATCTTTAAATATGATGGGATTTTTCTACACAGGGGCTGATGTTGGTGGCTTTGGAGCAGATTCATCTGCCGAATTAGTCATAAGATGGATGGAGTTAGGAGCATTCACACCTTTTTACCGAAACCACACCGCACTAAATACAAGGTCTCAAGAACCTTGGCAGTTCGACGAAGAATCATTGAACATCATGAGAGATATAGTGAGGCTCAGATACGCTTTCATACCTTATACTTACTCAGAATATATGAACTCCGTGAAGGAATCGGTCCCATTTGTAAAACCTTTATCTTTTGTATTTGAAGGGGATAGGGTAAAAGATATAGAAGATCAGTACATGTACGGAGATTCCTTGATGGTGGGAACGGTTCATGAACAAAACAAAAAGGGAAGATACGTACACTTGCCAGAAGTGAAGTGGCTAAATTGGACAGCTTCTAAATACGAAGAAAGAAATATGAAGGTTTATGAACCGGGTGATTATTACATTGAGGCGGATTTAAACGAAATTCCTCTTTTTATAAAAGAGAATAGCTTGATAGTTCTGTCCGAACCTATGAATTATGTTGGTGAAAAAGACATTACAGAACTGACAGTCATTGGTTTGGTTAGCGATCACGCTATTTACAATTATTATGATGACGATGGAACTACTTACAACTTCACAAAAGGTGAGTTTGGTAATTTAAAGATAGATATAACAAAAGTAGACAGCGATTTCAAAATAGATGTGAAACCATACGATCCAGCAAATATTTTGAAAATAAAAAAGATCCATTTCGAAATATACGACAGTGATGGAAGTGTCATCAAAAAAGATATGCTCATTTAGAAAAGTCTTGGGATACTCCCAAGTCCTTTTTGTCTAAGAATCTACTATTCAAAAATGGGTTTTACTCTTCTATTTTCAAAAAGCATAATGCATTCTTAAATTCACTTTAAAGATATGGCAAAGATATGCATCGTTGGAATTTGAGGCAAAAAGATAGATTGCAAAGGTACAGATTTTAGGGGAATCTTCAACAAATACATTTTCGGATTGATATTTTCTGTGATTCCTAAGCTATCGTATCTATAACCAAACTCCAAAAAAATAGTTTCACCATAAATTGGAGATTGGCACCAATCGGAAAAGGCTATGTTCACTTCTTGACTTGATCCATCTTGGTAAAGAATTAGTATCTTACCTGTATAATTTCCATGGTCGCTCGCTCCAACAATGTACATGTAATCGAATTTTTTTTCTATATTTTTTAGATTTATAACTTGTGAAGTTAATATTAGGTTATCGTTTCGATCGATTTTAATTTTAAAATATACATCTTCTTTTTCATAAAATAACAAATTATTCACTAAATGTTTTGTAAGTTCTTCTGCTGGGTATTTTGCCCCTATTATTCCATCGAAGTTATCGAAATTCCCGGATTTTCTGTTGGAAAAACTTACAATTCCGTCGTTGTTAAATAACTCTTCTATATTCAATAAAAAGCCGTTTTCGAAAAAAATACCTTCAACTTCAGCAGTTTGGGTATATAAACTTTCTTCTGCTTTTGTTTCATAAGTTGTTTTTTCAATTTTACCTTTTGAGAATTCATAATAAGATTGGTCGAATTCGAATATATAAATGGGATCTATTGGTTTTAAAATAACTTGATCTATGTAAATAAAGCCATTTTCAGGTTTTAAATACAAAATAATTCGATTATCCTTCATATTTAAGCTTCCAACGTACATTATACCATCGCCCGGCTCTATGTTTTTATCTATTGAATTATCTCCAGAAGAAGCTTTAACGTAGGTTTTAGAATCAAAAGACCCGGATATGCAAACTTCATACTCATCAGAATAAAAGTTGTCAATTTTTTGTCTGATCCTTATGCTTTCCTCAGTCTTAATCCGAATGTTGTTGGCATTATCTAATTCGAAAGAATAAATGCCTGTATTCATTTTCTCAGCTTCAAACAATAGAGTTTGCCGCCCACCAACTATCTTAGATGAAGTTAATGGTTGAATCTCTGGAGGTAAGGTTTTTAACCTTACTAAACTTAGCAAAGCACATATTGTCGATTCAGCACCAGCATTGCTGTTTATATATATTGAGTGTAGAGAGTCATAACCCTCACCGTTAGGTCCATACATAGGAGAAGATAAATGGTTGTTCCTTTCAAAAAAGCCTCCAAACAATACAGCCATATGGGCATATTTTTCTTCACGGGTAACTAAGTATAATTTCACCAAAGTTGAAATTATTGGTTCGACTGCATAAGCAATCTGAGGATACGTTTTTATATACTTTCCTATTTCATAAACAGGACCTAGTGAAAGCAATACTGGATAGAATTCATCCGCTAGAAAGATTGCAGAATCTAAATGTTTAGAATTTCCTGTTATTTTGTACAGTTCAATCAGAGATTCCCCTTGCCTACTACCCCAACTGTGCCATAATTGGTAATCTGTTCCTTCGTTGAACGCCCCCTTCAACAGCCCTTCTTTTATCTGTGTATCAATAATTGAATCCCCAATTTTTATTGCCAATTCTTTTACACTTTCATCCCCTGTATATTTGTAATATTCAATCACCCCTAAAAGGAAAACGGAAGAAACATCCGAATTTTTATTTAAAAAATTATTGTCATCCAAGCTCTTTGACAAAAAACTATACGCTAATTTGGCAGAACTTTCTAATTTCTTTTGAAAATCCCGATCCTCATTATAGATTCCTAATGCATTTGAAATAGCCCAAAATCCTCTTGCCGCCCACCAGTTTGCTGATTTCCTACTCGTAATTCCTTGCTTATTAATACTGCCATCATCAAAAATAAAGTTATAGAAATCTCCATCAGAGTCTTGAAGGGCCATCACAAAATCTAAAGCTTCTTTTGCTCTTAGAAGGTAATGCTCGTTTTTATACAGTTTATAAAGTTCTGTATACAACACTGCTACCCTTGCTACATCATCTACACAAGTTACTCCTTCGCCTTTTGCCCCTGTGTGAACATATGTATCTCCAAATTTTTCTGCATATACCCAATAACCGATTTTTGACTCACCTTCTATTATGAATTCGTCCCTTAAGAATTCAAGATGGTTAAGATTTATCTCCGGCACACTAAAAGAAATTACAGATAAAAAAAGAAAAGAAAACATAAAGAATTTCCTCCAATTCATAAACGTTCCTCCCTATAAACTTTGTGCTAACAAATATTTCTGCAGCATTTATAAATGCTGCAGAAATAAGAGATTTACTGAACAATGAGTTTTAAGTTTTGTATCTCATGCGCTCTTCCTTCCAGCAATCTTATAGCTTCTGCGGTGTCCTTTGCAGAATAAATCGAGAAATATCTCGTATAAGTTACTTTGTCTCCTGCTTTGAATTTCATCATCCAATCAGCTTCATTCGTTCCTTCAAAGGTACCTTTTGTAGCTTCATAATTATTCAATTCTCCAGGGATCCATCTAAATATCCCATCTCTAAATTCTCTACTTTCATAAAACCAAAAATCATTATAAACAAATTTTTTAAGGTCAGAATAAACGACTGATGTTTGTGGCAATATTTCTGCGGCTATCAAACCATATTTCTCTGAAAAATTAGCTCTCCAATCTTCCATAGAAACAAAGGCATATGTCGCTCCCCACCACAAAGGTTTCATTGAATCGATAGCTGGAAATACCACATAAGCATTTTCATCAACTATTTCTATAGCGTCTCTTTCTTTCCAATATTCATATGGAGTAATTCCTAATTGTTCTGACCAAATCATTCTTCTAAATATAGGAGTGATATGTAACGAACTATCATCAACGGTTGTTAAAGGTGCTGTAGCCATAACCTGTAATTTCATTATGTCCACGTAATTGGAGAATGAAAATTCGTTTTCTACTAGCACATCCCCAGTTTTAAAAATATGTGTGGTTAATTTTTGTGTGAGACCAGGAAGATCTTCATAGGAAAGTACTGCCTGAACAGTTACAGCAACAGGTCCTGGATCAAAAACTTTTAAATCCTTCACTGTTAATCCCATAGATGTTGTTTCAACGTGTTTGCCTAACTTCCCGTCTACATAGTATGTGCTACCTGACCAGCCAGCAATTCTTGCTGTTCCGAGTTCATTGTACAAGATTCCTTGCACGTTGCCAAATTTAGTAAAGTTTGCTAATCCGTGGTTATTTACCTTGACCGTAAAATTTTTGTTTATTACATTGTATTCCCCATCTTTTTCCTCGATTGTGAAAACTGGTTCGAATTGTAGTAAGTCTAAATCCCAATCATCCGATACAACGATATTGGCTTCATTCTTAAATACAAATTGGAGAAAATCTGAAGAAGAAATCCTTCCGTTTTGATCAACATCCACAATCTGATAGGGAAGATTCTTCCCTTTCGAATCTTTTATTCTGATAGAATTCCAGTTCGCATCGAAATCATATCCAACAAAATCCAACAACTCAGAAAAACTCACCACAAATGGAACCTCAAGGTTTGTTATTTGCTCGGTAGAAACTTTTAACAACTTCTCCTCTGCAAAAAGGGTGAAGGTTACAAGAAGAACCGTCACTAAAGTTACAAAAATCTTGGTTTTTTTCACTTTTATTCCTCCTCCTTTCCTTATTCATAAATAAATCTAATGTGATACTCACAAAGCAAGCAGACTTTGTAATTTATAGTTATGTAAGCGCTTACAATACTATTAATAATTATAACACCTAAAAAGAGTCTATGCAAGGTCGATTATAACTGTTTATATGTAATTAGAAGCAATTACGGACTTTTAGCAGTTGAAATCTCCTATTTTCTTATTTTTTATTTTCTAAATGCATTTTATCGAATATCAACTCTTAGAAAAACGAAGAATTTTTGAAATAATCGAGAATAATTACCTTCAATTGACTTTATTCGGCTATAATCAAGTTTGACTTTCTTTTAGGATACTGTTATAATTTTTTTGAAAGCGCTTACAATTTGGAGGTCTTACTAAATGTCAAAGATAGATGATGTTGCAAAATTAGCCAGTGTATCGATAGCCACAGTATCAAGAGTTTTGAATTCAAAAGACAATGTTTCAAAAAAAACTAAAGAAAAAGTTCTGCGAGCTATCGAAGAATTAGATTATAAACCCTCGAGAATCGCTCGAAATTTAGCCAACAAAAAAAATTCTTATAACATTGGTTTAGTCATTAGTAAAAGAATAGACAAAATTCTCAAGGGGAATGACTCGTTTGGTATAAGAGAGTTCTATACAACTGTTTTAGCGGGGATAGAAACTTTAGCAAAAGAAAACAATATCCAAATAAAAATGGAAACCTTTGATAATGGAAATAGAAAATTATTGGAAGATTTAGATGGTTTGCTGATAATGGGAGGAGACCGCCTACCCAACTTTATTGAAAATTCAGATTTACCGAAGGTACTGGTAGATAATTACATTCCTGCTTTAAAAGTTGATTCGGTAATCTCAAATGGGTTTGATGGTGCTTATTATACAATAAAACAAATGATCTTACGGGGATATAAAAAGATTACACATATTCACGGTCCACTTACATATTGGGGATTTAGAAATAGATTTGAAGGATATACCGCAGCGATGACTGAATTTGGATTGCTGCCTCAAACATTCGAGTGCGACGAAACTCCGGAAGGTATATTATATGCATTAAATCTATCTTTATCCAAAAAACCCAATGTAATTTTCGCTTCAAACGATTTTATAGCTTTAATAATTTTAAATTTTTTAAAAAAGAAAAAAATTCATGTTCCAAAAGAGATTCAACTAATTGGATTTGACGATATTATCTCTTCTTCAGTTTCTGAACCTAAATTGTCTACAGTAAAAGTTTTCAAATTTGAGATGGGAAATATCGCTTTAAATAGATTAATAGATTTGATCAATGAAAAGAATCCTCATCCAGCAATGATCTCCCTATTCACCACTTTTGTAGAAAGGGACAGTACGATAATAGCTAAGAATAGTGACCAAGCAATATAAGAAATAAAATGACTCATTTTAAAAAGTTACAAATAATCATTGAGTAGTAACGCCAATTCAAAGGAGGTATGATCAGTATGAAAAAGGTAACAGTGGTGTTTATTGTGTTATTGTTGACGGTTTTTGCGTTTTCTCAGACAAAACTCGTTTTTTGGACCGCTCCTAATCCACAGCAAGAAATGTTTTGGAAGGAAGTCGTTGCTGAATATGAAGCTTTACATCCTGAAATTGATATCGAGTGGTCTACCATTCCAGCAGCAGGAAGTTCAGAAGAAGCTATTCTAACAGCTATAGCTTCGGGGAGAGGTCCGGATATTTCCACCAACATTTTTTCGGGATTTGCCGCACAGTTAGCAGATATAGGCCAATTAGTAGCTTTAAATGAATTAGAAGGATTTGATGAACTTGTTGAAACAAGAAAGATGGGAAGTATCATAGAAGGCTGGAAAATAAACGACAATGCATATGTTATACCTATTTATTCAAACCCTATTTTGATGTGGTGGAGAGATTCATTATTGAAAGATGCTGGCTTTGATAATCCCCCTAGAACATACTCGGAGATTTACGAATTTTCTAAAAACTTTGTGGTACCTATGGAACAATATTCCATTCAAGTAATTGCCGGAAGAAACTGGTGGGATAGATGGTTTGACTTTATAACGTATTACTATGCTGCAGGCAAAGGAAAATCATATATAGATACTGAAAGGATGAGAGCAACATTTAACGACGAAATTGGCCAAGAAGTAGCTCAGTTTATCAAAACAATGTTTGATAACCAATGGACTGCTGTAGACTTAGGTACCGATCCATTTTATAACGGAGCTATTGCTGGAACATTGATGGGGCCTTGGAGCATCGCTTATGCAGAGAATCAGTATCCAGACGTCATTGATGATATTGTTATTACAACGCCACCAGTTCCTGACAATTATCCAAGTGATCAACCAATTTATACTTTTGCTGATACAAAGGGACTTGTAATTTTTAATACTACAAAACATTTGAAAGAAGCTTGGGAATTCGTTAAATGGGTATTCTCAAAAGAAGATTTTGATTCGAAATGGTTAGAATACACCAAAATGCCCCCAGCAAGAGAAGATTTATTAACTAATGAAATATTTGCTGATTTTTGGAAGACAAAACCTTTAGCGGCTGAATATGCCGAATATGTCCCCTATGCTGTTCCCCCTGCACCAATCACAACAACTGTTGATGTACAAGAGAACATGACCGTTGAATTGATTGAACCATTGGCGCACGGTACTAAAGATGTTCAAAAAGCTTTAGATGATGCTGTTAAAGCTATAAACAGAATCCTTTGGTAAGGGAAGGTTAAAATGATGAGTAAAAGAAAGGGGTTAGCAAAAAAAGAAGCAAGGAAAGGATTCGGTATTTCTTCAATATATTTAATTTATGCGGCAATATTTTGGGGTTATCCTTTTGTATGGTTATTTATACTCCTTTTTTCTAAATGGAGGTTTGTCGGATCTCCTCAATTCGTCGGTTTTCGCAACATTACGAGGGTCTTGACCGACCCTCTTTTTTGGAAAACAGTAACTAATGTTTTTCGTTTTATGATGTACTATATCCCTCTTGTGTTAATAGGGGCTTTACTCTTTGCCATTGCTTTGAACAAAATAAAGTTTGGAAAAACATTTATATCGCTTTCTTTTTTGTTAGCCAATGTTTCATCAGGAGTTGCTTATTCTATTATGTTTTCAAACCTTTTTTCTGTAAATGGACCCGTAAATAAAGCTTTAAATACTCTTTTCGGTATTACTATTCCTTGGTTTACAAGCCCACAATGGGCGATGTTTTCCATTGCTTTGATAGTTATTTGGAAATTCATTGGCTACTATGGCTTAATACTATATGCAGGGTTAACCGCTATACCAAAATCTTTATATGAAGCGGCGGAGTTGGACGGTGCAGGAAGTCTTACAAAGTTTTTTAAAATCACATTGCCACTATTAAATCCCTCCATAATAATGGTCTCGGTTTTGGCTATTACTTTGGCTTTTGGAATATTTACAGAACCCTACATGATAACCGGGGGTGGGCCAATGAGAAGTACTTTAACCCCGATGATGCATATGATTACTACAGCATTCCAAAGAATGGACCCAACTTACGCAGCAACAATGGCAGTATTTGTTGCTATGATTAGCTTTGGAATGATTTGGATAATAAGGAAAACTATGGAGAGAGAAGTTGATCTAGTATGACAAATAAAAAAATACAGTCTGGAAATGTAATTCTTCATATAATAATGTTTTTTTTATCTCTAATCTGGTTTTACCCTTATGCATGGCTATTCTTGGCATCGGTAAAACCTTCCGCTGAAATCTATACCAGATTCCTACCAACAAAGTTCACTTTAGACCATTTTAAATTTATACTAGAAAGCGCCGAAAGAATGAATAGACCGTTTATAAGGGCATTTTTTATAAGTTTATTTGCATCTGTCACTGTTACAGTATGTGTTATAATAACATCTGCCATTATTTCTTTTGCGTTGTCAAAATATAGATTTAAGGCAAGAGATGGAATATTTAATTTCATTATCTTCCAAATGGTGTTTCCTGGATTCATGTTTACGATACCTTTATACATATTAATGCGAAACATGCATTTGTTAAATTCGTTGGCTGCATTAATTGTTCCCTTTATTATGAGCGGATGGGGTATTTTTATGATGACTCAAAGTTTTAGAGGGACCCCAAACGACTATATCGAAGCAGCAAAAATCGACGGAGCCAGCGATTTATTCATTATTTTTAGAATTATGTTACCTTTAAACAATTCCGTTATGGCCATTGTTGGGCTCTTCACATTCATCGGAGTATGGGATAATTTCATGTGGCCACTCATCGTCATTCAGGATTATTACAAAATGCCTCTTTCCGTGTTGCTTGCAAGTTTTAATCATGAATACGGTGCATATATTGGACCAGTAATGGCAGGTTCAGTGATCCAAACTTTGCCAATGGTGCTTATCTTCATTATCTTCAGAAAGGCTTTTTTACAAGGTATTTCAATGTCTTTGAAATAATCACAATCAAAAAACTGTACTTAAAAGGAAGGGATACATATTGAATTTGAAGTTAAAAAGGCATTCATTAAACCCGTTGTTTGGTCCAAATCCAATGCATTTGTGGGAGTCTAGGTTTGTTTTTAATCCTGCAGTAGTTTATGACGGGAAAATCTTCCATATGTTGTACCGTGCCCAAGGAGAAGATATGGTTTCTCGGATAGGCTATGCAGTAAGTTTGGACGGTATACACTTCAATAGAATGGAAAAACCTGTATTTGAACCATCAGATTTATCGGAACTATACGGTGTCGAAGACCCAAGAATAACGTATATAGATGGAAAATATTATATGTGTTACACAGCTTATTCTCCGAGAAATGTTAAAATATCCTTAGCCTCCACAGAGAATTTCTTTACTTGGGAAAGATATGGAACTATTTTGCCCGAAAGTCCTAATAAAGATGCTGCCTTGTTTCCAGAAAAGGTTAATGGAAAATATATTTTAATTCATAGGTTGGAACCAGATATTTGGTTTGCATATTCTGAGGATTTAATGCATTGGGACAATTATGTAAAAATTGCTTCACCAAGAAAGGATTATTGGGATAACTTAAAGATCGGAGCCGGTGGTCCGCCTTTAAAAACTCCATATGGTTGGCTATTTTTGTATCATGGTGTCCAAGAAGATATCAGACCTATCTACAGGTTGGGTTTTATGCTTTTAGATTTAAAAGATCCAACAAAGGTTTTAAAAAGAACAGAAGAACCCATTTTAGAGCCTCAGGAAAACTGGGAGATTTTCGGAGGAGTTCCAAACGTCGTATTCTCAGATGCGTTGGTCGAATATGGTGATCAATACTATGTTTACTATGGTGGAGCTGACAACTACATAGCTTTGGCTACTATTTCAAAAAAAGAAGTTTTCGATTGGATAAAGGAGTGAACTTTTTTAGGCAGGGTTTTTGATAGCAGCACTTCATAATAAAAGTCGGTAGATTCGATCTCCCGACTTTTAATATTTAAATATTACTTTAAATCTTTTTTCTTGCTCAAATACTCTTCTCTTGAAATCCGCCCCAGAGCATATTCTTGTTTGAGAATGTCCAGAGCATGATAGCTGCTGCGCTTTTTGTTTGCCCCAAATAACAGCACAATCACCGTTACAAGTAGTCCCCAGAAAAGCAAAGGTATAATCCACCAATATCCACCTAGAATACTCTGCCCATAAGCACCCCACAGGTAACAATATCCCATAATAAACACTCCTCTCCAGAAATTTATTTACTCATGCCGCTCATAGTCAAGCCTTTTTGTCTCTACAACCTTAATTTTTTGAATCCTATTTCAAGTCTTTCATTATCTGATCAAATTCTTCCTTGCTTATTTCACCTTTAGCATAACGCTCTTTAGCGATCTCTTCAGCTCTATCAGCTTGATGATGAAAGTCATTATTATTGTTGTGATATGAACTCGAATTATCGTCATTCCTATTATTAATAAAATAAATCACTGCTATGACAATTATTATCAAGAAAATCAAAGAAAATCCTCCACCTATCATTCCCAAACCGTATCCCATCATAATTTATCCCTCCTTTCCTAACTACTGCATTTTTATAGTTTCATCAATTTGTCCATGCACTGTTTTAAATTTTCTAAGAGCCTTTTCGTGTTTCATAAAATTGCTTCATTTTTATCCATCCCATAAGGGGAGGGTATAAAAATTATAAACGATTTTTATTACACTCAAATTAATATGGATTACCAAAGTAGTAAACCTATCTTACAAAAAATGAAATTCTATTCATTGAAGAAAAGACAACCCTTTCTTATTAGGTTAGCCAAAGAAATACACAGCTTTATTGCTAAAATTCCATTTAATGTGATATAATTAAAATACCTTAGCGGGGTATTGCCAACTTTTAATCATTTGGAAAAAGGAGTAAAGTGGATGAATTCTCTTGCCATAACAAATTCTGTTACTTTTTTAACGGCATTTTCTGGTGGGTTATTATCATTTTTTAGCCCATGTGTTTTCCCTTTAATACCCGTTTTTTTTGCATTGGTGATCCCTGATATCTCAAACACCCGTTTGGTCATCAAAAGGAGTTTAGGCTTTTTTCTTGGACTTTCTCTCTTTTTTGCCTTGTTAGGCAGTATTTCTGGTAGTATTGGTATGATGCTTGCAATGTATCAAAGCGTTATTAACATAGTTGCTGGTGTATTAATAATATTATTTGGATTTCTGTTTTTGATAAATAAAAGTTTGATTTCAGCAAAGAATATAGACATCAGAAAATACAATAAAAATAATTCCTTTTTTTCCGCCTTTTTAATTGGGATTTTAATTTCTTTAGTATGGATCCCGTGTGCAAGCCCAATTTTGGCTTCGATTCTTACCTTAGCAACGACAACAGGAGAACCAATAAGAGGAGCTCTTTTACTTTTTGTTTATTCCCTGGGACTTTCCATCCCGTTTTTATTCTTTAGTGGTATTGTCAGTAAAATATTATCTAAAGTAACCTTAGGAGAGCCAAAATGGCAAAAATCCTTGAGAATTATTGGTGGTATTTTGCTTATGGTAGTGGGTACTATGGTTTCATTTGGGATTTTTAACAATCTAAGCGTCATATAAAATGGAGGTGTGCTTTATGAAAAGATTTTTCATTGCAATGTTATTTCTACTACCAGTAATTACAATATTTTCTGTCCCTTTAGATGAATTTGTTTTTGAAAATTTCAATGATGCTTTCGAAGTTGCCAAGTTAACAAACAAAAAAGTTGTCGTTATGTTTTCAACTCCAACGTGTCCAGTGTGCGCTCAATTCAAAGAAACAACATTGTTGGATGAAGAGATTCAAAAATGGCTACGCACAGAATTTGTTTTTGTAGAAATCTATCCTACAACTGAAAAAGCCACATTTCAAGGAGAAGAATATAATTATGGCCAGTTGTTTTATGCCTTTGGTGCGAGATACACACCAACCTTCATATTCTTCGACGAACAACAAAACCCTTTTGGAGCAGTTATGGGGGGATATCCAGCCGATATATTTATAGATATCTTAAAATATATATCTTATGAAAAAAATGAAGAGATTAGCCTCGATAAATTTATAGAAGATGGATTAGGAAAAGATATCCATATTCTTCCAAAAACTCTTCACTTATCAAAAGATGAAATCGAAAGATTATTGGACTTGGATCCAAATTCCAAAGTCTATGAACCCGGTAAAAATTATGATCCGTATACAAATATAGTTTTACTTCAGAAAAACACAAACGAACAAAACTTAGAGGATTTTTACGTTAAAATCTTTGAATCTAAGAATTAGAAAATTTATTTCTGAAAAATAGTCCAATCTTGGGCTATTTTTCTAATATTTTGAGAATGTCTTCAAATTTTGTATCGCCGTTAATGTTACCTCTTACTTCGCTTCCCCCACCTTTAATGTTGTTATTTACTTTTAATTTGTCTATAAGCTCTTTACAGTTAATATTGTTTGAGAAAATAGAAAAGGTTTTGTTCTTCTCATCCTCAATAATGAGTGTATAATTTTTTAAATCGACGTATTTGTGTAGAAAATCTGCGGTTTCATCCTCTTTTTTATGGTAAACTACTTTGTTATTGTTCACAATCACCGCCTTTTCGATTAAATCTCTTGCGAGATGATAAGCCATTTTTTCTGCTAACTTTTTAATACGGTTCTTATAATCTTTGTTTTCATTTAATAGACTTTCTACTTTATTTTCTAAATCATACAATCCAGATGTCAAGATAGAAGAAATGCTTTTTAAAATCGAATCTTTTTGTGAATAATCCTCAATGGTTCTAAGACCTCCTAAAAAATATATCCTTGTTAAATTCCCTTTTACTTTTTCTGTATTTGTTATCTTTAAAAGATTGATATTACCCGTATTTTTTACATGAAAACCGCCACAAGCAGATATATCAAAATCATCTATTTTTATCAGCCTCACTTCACCACTTACTTTATCACTTAGAGGTTTTCTTAAATTGTATTTCTGAGCTCCCTCTTTATCAGTAAATATTTCTTCCACTTCTATACACTTAGAAATTATATCGTTTGAAAGTTCTTGGGCTTTATTTAACACTTCTTCCCCAATATTTTGTCCATCCAAATCTATAGTAGAATATTCTTCACCCATCTTAAAACTAACGGTTTTTAATGAAGCTATTCTTTCAAAAGCAGCCGATAATATATGTTGTGCAGTATGCTGTTGAGCTATATCAAATCTTCTTTTTTCATCTATTTCATAAAAATATTCACCTGGGTGTAAATATTTGTTTAAGACCACAACTTTTTCTGTAGAACTTAAAACTTCAGCAGTATCAATTTTACCCCTATCTCCAATTTGTCCGCCTTTCCCATCAGGATAAAAAGGGTTATTCTCTATGGTAGCAAAATACCTATTTGCTTGCTTTACTACATTGATTATCTTTACTTTTTCACTCAAATTTAAAGCCTCCTTTTGCTCTTAGTCTAAAACTTTATATATAGCGCCCCTTAACCCGGGCGTTAAGGGGGTTCCCCCTTAAAAACCCCAAATTCAAGATCAAAACCATTTAAAAACATCGTTTGCGCGCTGCAGCAAACCTAAAAAAGTTTTTTGCACTGAACAGCAAAAGCTATTTCAGCACTGTTTAATTTCTAAAACCTTTAATTTTTATTCTTGGATTCCTTTTAAGATCATTTTATTATATAATATAATAGTTAGTAGAGAATCAAAAATCTTTGAGAGAGAGTTGAGTGCTTTGAGAAAATTCTTCCTACTTTTTTTCTTGACTATTTTCAGTATAAACTTATTCTCCAATTTAATAGTAAATAATTTTGAACATACCAACATTATTGATTTTTTTGTAAATGAAAATACAGGCGAAATTTCCACAATTGTAGAGAATAATTACCTTAAAACTTATGATTTGAAGGAAAAGTGCATTAACCATTATTACTCAACTTCTTCTATACCCACACATGTGGAATGGATCCTCAACAATAAATATACTATAATCGCCGAAAATGATGGAACAATAGAAGTTTTTAACAACGATACCTCTCTTCTTAATTACAAAATAAACGTAACCAACGAATCTATCACCTCTTTATCTAGCTTTGGCGAAAGAATAGTATTTACTTCCTTAGATAAAACGATCTACGTATACAATATCACCAAAAGAAAGGTCGAATTTCAACGGAGGTTTTCAACAATACCAACGGTCGCAGAATTTTATGATGAGAATACCATATTAGTAGCAGACCATTCTGGTAGGATTTATTTAATAGATTATTCGAATGGTACAGAAATAAATACCCTTAAAATTGATAATTATTCCATAATTAAATTGGCGATAGTAAATAACAATGTATATGCTTTTTCTATGAATGGAAATATTTATGTATTGAATAAAGATTTGAAGATAATAGATTCTTTTTCATTAGGTTTAACGATTAGAGAGGTCGCTTTTTCACCATCAAATGAAAATTTTACTGTATTAACTTTGAATCATAGAATCTTACTTTTTGATTCTTCTAATTTAAAAAAAGTTCAAGAACTAAAGTTTGATACTTTTAGTATTAAATCTCTTGAATGGAGTTATAACAAAAGCGATATTATTTACGTAAACGATGGAGTTAACATATACTCTTTAAATATTGAATCAAAATCCATTGAAAAATTACTGGAATTAAAAAAACCCGATGTTATAAAAATTATAAGAAATAATAATCTTATTTATTACTTAACTTCCAACAGTGAAATAGGTGTTTTTAATATTGATTCAGCAAAAATTGAGAATCATTTTTCTTTTTCTGAAGAAGCAGTTGATTTTGAAATAACAAAAAATGGATATTTGATACTTTCAGAAAATTCCGGATACGTGTCGCTTTACGATCCTGAAGGTACATTAAAAGAAAATAAGAAAATTAGTGATTTTAAATTAACCACTTTGAAGCTTTCTCCTTCAGAAAAGTTCTTAATTGCAGGAGGATGGGATAATAATGTTTATATGCTTACACTACCCGATTTAAGTGTTTATAAGAAAGTTGAAAACCTTCATAGTAATTGGATAAAAGATATTTCTATCAATTACGAAGAAAATAAAATAGCCATGGCAAGCTTAGATAAAAAGGTAAGCATATCAGATTTTCCAACCTTTAAAAATACAATTTACGTAGAAGAATTTCCCTACATTATTTGGTCACTGGATTGGGCTAATAATTCAAATTTTCTTTCTATGGGAGGATTTGAAGGAGTTTTACGTTTATGGGATGGAAGGTTTAATCAATTATATAAAAAATTTGATATTATTACATCTCCAATAAAGGTAATTAAGTGGAGTCCCGATGATAACTACATAGCTACAGGAACAACAGATGGAAATGTCTATATTTGGAATAGTAAAAGTAGAACCTTACAATCAACTATAAATGTTTCCAATGGAGAAATCAATGATTTAGCTTGGAGCGATGATGAAAGGTATTTGTATGCCTTGAGTAAAGGTAATTTGTTGAGTCTCATAGATCTTCAGCAAAATACTATAACTTTGAAAAGTATTATTTTTGAAAACGGCTACTCTGTTTCCTACAGAAAAAACGGAGAGTATACTACTAACATCCCCGAAAAAGAAGAAAACAAATTTTTCTATAAAAATAATCCTATAAGCCTTTTCGAAGCTGTCACCTTTAAAAGGAAAGAATCTATAAACATTCCCGTATTAGAAGGACCGATTATAAACGTACCTTCAGAATTTTTGGTCTCAGATAAAAACAACTCTCTGCTTCTCAGTGCTTTTGACAATAATCTTATTACAAAAATTGAAATATTAGGTCAAACTTTTTTAGTTAACAGCCAATCTTACTATCTATCATTGGAGATAAATCCTGAAAAGCTTACATCAAATGTCCTTGAAATATCTGCTTACGACAATGATAGAAATAAATCCACAAAATATGTTAATTTGAAGTTTGAGAACATATATCTTCAAGTATTCACTAATCAAGCAGAAATCACAAACGAGGAAGGGGAAATTATAGCTATTGCAAGTCGAGGAGACCTTCTAAAATTAAAGGGAGTTTTAGGAGATACTTATAAAGTAGAATATATTGACAAAGAAGGATATATTAAAAAAGCATTTGTCACCCTTTAAAAAAGCCCTCAAATGAGGGCCTTTTAATTTTATTATCTTATTAATTAAGCTTTTTGTGTTTTTTTACGCCTCTTTACCATACTGATAACAATCGGACTGGCAATATACAAGGAAGAATAAGTCCCAATTATGACTCCCACAGTTAATCCAAATGCGAATGAAGCTATTGATCTTCCTCCCAAAAGAAGCATAATAAAAACAACTATGAATGTAGTCAAGGAAGTATTTAGTGATCTTACAATAACTTCATTAATACTTTTATTGGTAACTCTCTCTATATCCATCCCATGATTTTTCGATCTATTTTCTCTTATTCTATCGTAAATAACAATAGTATCGTTTAAAGAATAACCCGCTAAAGTAAGAAATGCGGCTATAGCGGTTAAGTTCATTTCTATACCAAAGAGAGAATAAAAACCTAAGGTGATTAAAACGTCATGAGCTAAAGCTAAAATCGCTCCAACAGCATAGGAGAATTGAAACCTAATGGTTATATAAGCTAATAAAACCATCAAAGCAATAATAACAGCATACCAAGCATAAGATCGAATCTCCCTAGCCGCATAACCTGAAACATCATTGAATTGTTCAATGTTTAAATTGGAATCAGAAAAAGATTCTTCTAAACTATTTATAAACGCTTGTTTTTCTTCCAAGATAGGAAAAGAATCTCTTACTGTAATTATATAAAAGAATCGTTCCGAAGTTCCTCCACCAGGGTTAGTTTGAATTATCTTTGCGGTGGCATAATCTGGATTAATTGTTCGTAAACCGTTTCTCAATTCATCTATTGTATAACTTTTATCAAAAGATACGATAATCTCACTACCACCAGAAAAATCAACTCCAAAATTGAACCCTTTTACAAAAATCACTATTACAAAAAAAAGTATCAAAGCAAGAGATAAATATATGAAAAAATTCCTTTTTCCAACAAAATCTATATTTGGCATTATTTAGTGCCCCCTTTTCCCACAACAATTCCCTTCACATACTTTTCTGGCTTCAAGAAGTGAGAAGAACTTTCTAATAGCAATCTACTTACAACAAGGTTGGTGAACATTGCACCTAAAACACCTATTATGAGTGTGACCGCAAAGCCTCTAATAGTTCCACTTGTTAAAAAGAATAAAACTAAACCAGCTAAAATAGTCGTAATATTGGCATCAAAAATAGTTGAAAAAACTTTATTAAATCCAAACTTTACTGCAGTTAAAGGGGGCCTTCCTATTCTAAGTTCCTCTTTTATTCTTTCGTATATAATAATGTTTCCATCAACTGTGGTACCAAAAGTTAAGATTATTCCAGCGATACCTGGTAGAGTTAATATTGCTCCTGTCCAACTTAAAACTCCCATTAACAAAAGTGAATTATATATCAGAGCAATATCAGCAATTATTCCCATCCATCTATAAACTATAATCATGTAAATCATTACTATTATAAGCCCAATGATTCCAGCGTTTATAATTGTGGTCACAATATCTCTTCCCAAAGTAGGGCCAAGTGTTCTTTCTTGAAATTTAACCAAATCTACCGGTAAATTCCCTGACTTTATCAAAACAGCGATGTTTTGTGCTTCTGCCATACTCTCTATTCCGCTGATTTCAGCTCTTCCTTGCGATATCCTTTCTCTAACAACAGGTGCAATTATAACCTCATCATCTAAAATGATCGCAATCCTTTGATTTATTAAATTTGCGGTAGCCAATTCAAATTTCATTCTTCCCTCATTATTAAAATTCAAATTAACTACGAATCCAGCTCCTTGACTATTAAGAGAAGCTACGGCATCAGTGACATCTAAACCGGTAATCTGAAAAGGGGCATCTCCAAATTCGAAAACATTTTTTACCCTATACCAAAGGTTAGGGTTATTACTATCCTTAACGTAACTATACATTTCTATTTTTTCCCCATTTATTTGTATAGTTCTATTTCTTGTAATTTGTGGAGTAGTTGTAGATTCCACAACTTCCAATACTTCTGCAAAGTAAAGTTTCCCCTTACTACCTATAAGTTCTTCAGCCCTTTGAGTATCTGATATACCTGGAATCTCAACGCGAACTCTGCTTTCTCCACCGGAAACAACTTCGGAAACTATCGCCTCCGTGTAACCAGCATTGTCCATTCTTCTCCTTAGAACTGTGATTACATTATCTACAACATTAGAAGTATCCGCTTCTTCAGGTACATCTAAACTATACTCTAACAGTACTCCCCCTTGAATATCAAGGCCTAAATTTATATTTGGGAAAAAACCGAATATGCTTATATCATTCACATTATCAGATAAAGGTAGAATTAATCCTAATAGTGCAAAAACAAAAACTATTATAGTAAATAGTATTCGTATCCTTCTATTCCTCAACTATTTCACCCCCTGAACAAAGTTAAAGTTAAACAACTATTTTTTATCTTCAGTTTCGGTTTCTTCTGGTGCTGCTTCGGGCCTATCGCTTTTAGAAAGAACACCTGCAATAGCATTCTTCGTTATATCAATCTCTGTTTTATCTGCTGTTGAAATTCTGATTCTTTCGTTAGTTATCGATATTATCTTTCCTATGATTCCTGAGGATGTAACTATTTTATCACCTTTTTTCAAAGCAGAAAGCATTTCCTTATGCTTTTTTTCTTGTCGCCTTTGTGGGAGGAACAACATAACCCACATCAAGATTATGATTATTAAAAAGAACAACAATCCGCTGAATCCTCCACCACCTGTGGGAGCAGTTTGTGTTTGTTGGACTGTGTTACCAGCATCCGTAGCACCTGCTGGGCCAAAGTTTATGAAATCTAATACTTTTTCTAACATAGATACACCTCCAAGATTATTATTTCCTTAATTAGTTGCAATTTTGAGTCTTAAAAAATTTTATCACTGCTAGAATTTTGATATAATACAAATCATTACAAAAAATGTTTGTTCTTTAGATTGTATCATATTTTTCTTTTATGGTCAATGAATTCTTTACAGCCTATTAGTCAAATAATTTCTGAATATGTAATATTTCTTATATTTTGTGTTATTATATATATGGTGATAGATATTTGTTATTGATTTAAAAATTGCATTAGGGGGGGTTTAGATGGATGAACCCGTATACGCAAAAATTTTGGACGGAGACATAATCTTTTATTTTTCAAAGGGAAACACACAAAAAGATCTTTTCGAATATTTTAAAAAAGAACTCGTTAAGATGAAAGGTTTTTTTAACGTTGGAGATAGTTTTTACGTATATTTCGAAGATGGTTCCCAGCACAATCTATTAAATAAAATCGTAAAATTCGCCAATAATCTCCAATTAAACGTTGCAGGAGCGTATTTTGGCAAGCTTCCCGAAGGAAAAGTTGGAAACAAAGAGTTAAACCTTTCCAGTACCCAAATTTATAGAAAACATTTAAGATCCGGTCAAGTAGTACAAAATCCTGGTGATATTATAGTCTTTGGAAATGTAAACCAAGGTGCAGAGGTTAACGCAGGTGGAAGTATCATAATATTTGGCAAGGTATTTGGAACATTAAGAGCTGGAATTACCAACAAAAAAAACGCTTTTATTATTGCCTACGAATTAAATTCACCATTAGTAGAAATCGCAGGTATCCCTTTTTTCAACTACGAATGGCCAAAGTCTCCCGTTTCTATTAGGATAGTAGAAAATAAAGCATTGGTGGAACCCGTTGAATTGTGAAAAGATTCCTCTCATTTATTATCTTTATAAAACTTCATTGAAACTTTGAAAATAAAACGATAGCAGGCTCCGGGTAAGCGGAGCTAAAGCGGATTTTAGAGTTTCTAACAGTCGTATATGACAACCAAAAAGGAGGTTTCGAATGGATACTTCTACTTTACTAAAAAATTTATCCAATACCTTTGCAGTGTCTTCTTTTGAAAATTGCACCTTCCCTTTGATTGAAAAAGAATTAAAAAACATTTCACCCGATGTAAAATCAGAAAAAGTAGGAATAGGTAATTTAGTGGTAACTTTTGAAAATGAGAGTCCCAAAATTGCCTTTTTTGCACACGTGGATGAAATTGGAATAGTTATATCAAAAATAATCGATGAACATTTTGCTCGCATTTCTCCAGTTGGCGGAGTCGACCCAAGAACTTTGGTAGGAAAAAGGGTTCTTTTTAAAACAAATGACTCGGAAAAAATCGGCATAGTTGGGTTTTTAGCCCCCCACCTTCAAAAAAAGGAAGATAGGGAAAAATCTCCGTCATTTGATGAGCTTTTCGTCGATTTTTCCATTTCAGGTGGAACGAGCGATATCAACGTTGGTGATATGGGCGTTATACAAGTTCAAGCTGTTGACCTTGAAAACGGAAAGATATCAAATAAGTCTTTAGACAACAGAGTAGGTGCAGCAGTACTAATTAAGTCTTTAGAGTACCTACAAAATCTTAAATTTGAAGGACAATTGATTTTATCTTTTAACAAAGGTGAGGAAGTGGGATTAGTGGGAGCACAAGGTAGTGCCTACCATCTAAAACCAGATTATGCCATAGTAGTTGATGTAACTTTTGGCGAAAAACTACCGGAAAATATAGAGCCTATCAAGCTTGGTGAAGGACCAGTCATAGGTATAGGTACCACCGTTACCAGGAGTGTTTTCGAAGAACTAACAAAAACTGCTAAAAATAACAATATCAAATACCAAATAGAAACTTTTACTAGAGGCAGTGGCACCGAAGCAGATGTAGTACAAATATCTTCTACCGGAGTAAAAACAGGTGTTGTTTCAGTTCCGATCCTTAACATGCATTCTCCCAACGAAGTTGTAGATGTAAAAGATGTGGAAGAAAGCGCAAAATTATTATCTCTCTTCGCTTTAAATATTAGTTTAAATTGGAAAGGGCGTAGAAAATTATGAGGAAGTATTTAAAAGATTTAACCAATCTTCCTGGAATATCTTCAAGAGAAGAAAAAATAAGAGAGTACATAAAGTCAAAAGTTGCTAACAAGGTTGATGAAATCACTGAGGATAACATGGGAAACCTACTATGCTTAATTAAAGGTAAAGATTCTTCCAAAAAATTGATGCTGGACGCGCACATGGATGAAGTTGGCTTTATGATCACTAAAATAAATGAAGACGGTACTTTTGGCATATCTCCCGTGGGGGGTGTTGACCCAAGGGTAGTAAAAAGTCAGAGATTAAAAATCGAAGAAAAAATATCTGCTGTTGTCAATTCTACACCTATTCACTTAGAAAAAGAAATAGACAAAGTTGAACAGTATGAAAGTATAAAGGTCTACGTTGGATTTTCCAACAAAGAGGAAGCGTCTAAAAAGGTTCATTTGGGTGATATGGTTACATTTGATACTACTTATTATGAGGCAAATAACTATGCTGTGGCCAAAGCTTTTGATGATAGAGTTGGATGTTCTATTATGATGGATGTAATAGACTATTTTTTTGAAAAAGGCGAGAAACCCCTTTACGACACATACTTCAATTTTGCTACTCAAGAAGAAACTGGATTGAGAGGTACAGGAACTGTAGCTTCAAAAATACAACCAAATTTCGCTATTGTATTAGAAGGTACAACAGCAGGTGACAACCCTGAAAATACACAGGATAAATGGGCAACACATATTGGAAATGGACCTGTCTTAACATTCATGCATAGCGGTTTAGTACTTAACCAAGAAATCTTTGAAAAGATCGTAGATACTGCAAAGAAATTAGGTATTAATTTCCAATACAAAAGGCGAACGGCAGGTGGAACTGATGCTGCTAGACTTGCAAAGACCCTTTATGGAATTCCCGCTGGGGTAATATCTGTGCCGTGCCGATACATACATTCTCCACAATCTATAATGCATTTACAAGATTACGAACTTACCTACCAATTGGTAAAACAATTAGTTGTTAACACACCATTTTAAAGAGAGGGGGCAAAAAGTTGAAAGAGCTAATAAAAAATATCACTGAGCTTTATGGGCCAAGTGGAAGAGAAGACCAAGTGAGAGATTTTATAAAAGAACAGATTAAAGATTATGTGGATGATATTAAAACTGATAAGTTAGGAAATCTTATTGCCACAAAAAAAGGTAACTCTGGAAAAACTATATTATTTGACGCCCACATGGATGAAATAGGTGTTGTTGTTACTCACATTTTAGATAAAGGATTTTTAAAAGTAGAACAAGTTGGAGGCCAAAACCCTGTAAATTTAATTGGTTCCAGATTGATTTTTAATGGAAGAATAGGGGTTGTTGGAGTTGAGGGAGAAAGTGAAAAAGAATTAAAAGATAATTATAAGAACTTATCTTTAGACAACATATTTGTTGATATAGGCGTATCCTCAAAAGAAGAAGCGGAAAAAATTGCTCCTATAGGAACTTTTGGAACTTTCGCCGAAGGTTTTGTGGATTATGGTAATTATTGTATGTCAAAAGCAATGGATGACAGGATAGGATGCGCTATTTTAATAGAAAGTATAAAAAATATGAAAGATAATCAACACACCGTTTTATTCGCTTTTACAGTCCAAGAAGAAGTAGGTTTGGTCGGTTCTTTTGTTTCCTCTTATGATTACCAAGTCGACAGAGCAATAGCTGTTGATGTCACTGATTCCTTGGATACTCCAAAGGCTCTTAAAAGAATGAGCATGGCCTTGGGAAAAGGACCTTGTATTAAAATAAAAGATAATCTTTCTGTTAGTGACAGAGAAGTTGTAGAGTGGATAAAAAATGCTGCTTTGGCAAACAATATACCGTATCAGTTCGAGGTATTAACCTTTGGAGGAACAAATGCCGCGGGTTATCAAAGAACCAAATCTGGAATCCCTAGTGGTACCATTTCTATCCCTACCAGATACATACATTCACCTCACGAGATGTTATGCTATAGCGATGTTGAATACACGGTGAAACTGTTAAATACACTTAGTAAAACGAATTTTTAGAAGCTTATTTTTCACGTTTGAGGAGGAAAATTATGGTCAATGTAGCGTTAATTGCGCACGATAAAAAAAAGTTAGACCTTGCGCTCTTTGCCAAAGAATGGAAGGATGTATTTAAAAATTGCAAACTTTATGCTACAAAAACCACAGGAAAGATTTTAAAAGAAAAAGTTGGATTGGAGATACAAACTTTTGAATCTGGACCATTGGGAGGAGACTTACAAATAGGCGCTCTTGCTGTCAGTGGGAAAATAGATTTTGCCATCTTTTTGAGGGATCCATTGACAGCCCAACCACACGAACCTGATGTATCTGCAGTTTTACGTATTTGCGATGTACACAACATCCCTCTTGCTACTAATTTAGCAACCGCTGAGGCGATAGTTCTAGAAATTCAAAAAAAACTTAATAATTAAAGTTTATTATCTTGACTATCAATTTGATGATTGCCTGTACTTAATGGTAGAACAATATTTGGTAAAGCAGCTTTCATTAAAATTTCGTTCAAATAAATTCTAATATAGGGCCAAAGAACATCATCAACAAAATTCTTAAGGAAATACTTTTTGGCCCTTTTGTTTTTTGAAAAACTTTCGAAATCCGTTTCCGTTTCGAAAATCTCTCTGAAGGTCAAAACATAATAAGCTATTCTCTTTTTTTCCCCTTCTAAAAAGATCCTGTAAGTAACAATTAAATTTAAGTCAATATTTTTTTGTTCATATACGTATCCTCTTTCGATAGATATTTCAGAAATTTTTTCAACTTCTTCTTTATTTGTTCTCTCGAAAAAAACACTTTCCAAAAAAATATCCTTTAAAATTATATCTTTCAATATACTTATTTTTTTATCAGTTTTTTTCATAAAACTCCTCCCAAAGTTTATGAATTTTTTGTCATTAGTAGCTTTATTTCTTTTTATAATTTTAAGTGAAATATTTTTTGAAAATTATCATTTTTAGAAACGTCATCGCTATTTATCTCTTTATCATCTCTAGGCTCAAAATATAATTTGATACTCCCACCCAATACTTCTGTCAATCTTTGCAAAAACAAATATGTTGGATTGTAGTTTCCTTTTTCAAATTTAGAAATTATCGCCTGAGTTGTTCCCATTCGCTCAGCTAAGTTTTTTTGTGTGATTCCCATTTGTAATCTTCTTTTTTTAATCTCATATACTAATTCTAACAAAGCTTTTTTATCGATAGCTCCCCATTTCTTTTCATTTTCATTCAAAACTTTCACCTCCAAAATTAGAATAATTATACTGTTTTTAGAAATTTTTAAACAAGTTTTACTGCCGCTTATTTCTTGAAAATTATTTTATTCCCTAACTAAGTTTATGAGAAAATATCTTAAAAGATTTTTAGCGTTGTTTTTTTACTTAATTGTAACCTATTTATGTTCTAAAAAGATTAAAAATGTGTTATAATATTTATCGCTTTGGTGAACAAACTAATTTACAGTAAGAAGAAGGGAGTGAAAAAGTGGAACTTTTTGAATATATTTCTAGTAGTTCAAGTATTATAATTAGAGAATTTTTAAATCATTTAAAAATCATAGGTTTGTCATTACCTTTTTCTATAGGTATAGGAGTACCAACTGGAATTTTCATATCAAGGCATCCTAAAGCCGCAAACATAGTCATCTACATTGCTAGTATTCTTATGACTATTCCCAGTTTGGCGCTTTTTGGGATTATGGTTGTAATTTTATCTCCTTTTGGAGCTGGCTTAGGGGTTACACCTGCTGTGATAGCTTTGATTATATACTCTTTACTTCCAATTATAAGAAATACATTGGTAGCTATTCAAGCTCTTGATCCACAAATGATAGAGGCTGCAAAAGGAATGGGAATGACTGAATCTCAAATATTATTTAAAATCCGTTTACCTTTATCGATTCCTACCATCATGTCTGGTGTAAGAAATGCTGTAGTAATGGGAGTTGGAGTTGCTACTTTAGGATATTTTGTTGCTTCAGGAGGATTAGGATACTTTATTTTTGCTGGATTAAGCAGGTCAAGGTATCCAATGGTAATAACAGGGGTAATACTGGTCTCAATTTTGGGTGTTTTGGCTAATTATCTTTTACTAAAATTTGAGGATTTAATTACCCCAAAGGGTCTTAAAATTAAAGAATAAGATAAAAATCACAGGAGGAACATTGAAATGGCAATAAAATTAGTTGATCTCACAAAGAAGTATGGCGATTTCACTGCCGTTAATAATTTAAATATTGAATTTGAAGACAATAAATTAACTATTCTAATAGGTCCGTCTGGATGTGGCAAAACAACTACCTTAAAGATGATCAATCGTTTGATTGAAAGAACATCGGGTGATATCCTCTTCAACGGAAAATCGATAGACGATATGAATCCCATACAATTGAGAAGAAGCATAGGTTACGTTATACAGGAAATTGGATTATTCCCTCATATGACTGTATTTGATAACATAGCTGTAGTTCCAAGGCTTTTGAAATGGACTGAAGAAAAAATAAAAAAGCGGGTATACGATCTACTAGATTTAGTAAATCTTGAACCAGATGTTAATGCTTATAAGTTTCCAGCACAACTATCTGGAGGCCAAAGACAGAGAGTGGGAGTAGCAAGGGGGCTTGCGGCCGATCCAGACATACTGCTCATGGATGAACCATTTGGTGCAATAGATCCTATCAATAGAGAAACATTACAAGATGCATTTCTTGAAATTCAAGAGAAAATCAAAAAGACTATAATATTTGTCACGCATGACATAAGGGAAGCTATTAAATTGGGTGATAAAATTGCAATCTTCAAAGATGGTGAATTAGTACAGTACGATGATACACAAGATATTGTCCAAAACCCAAAAAATGATTTTGTAAAGGACATATTGGGGGAAGATAGTCAATTCAAAGCTTTGGAATTTGTAAAAGTTAGCGAAGGATTGTACAAAGATATGCAAGTCTTTAAAATTGATGAGGATCTTTCAAATATTAAAAGTACTATACAGAGTAATTATCCTATCACAATATTTGTTGATAAAAATAACAATTATAAAGGCTTTATAGAAACTAAAAGATTGAATAGAATTGATGATTCATCTAAATTACGAAGCTCTTTGAAAAAAGATTACGTCACTACAAAATCAAGCCTTTATGAAGCATTGAATAAAATACTAAGTTCTTCCAGTACAAACATCCCCGTAGTTACCGATAAACAAAAGGTAATAGGAGTGATCAACTTAAAAGCTATATTTGAACAAATGTCAAATAAAGCAGAGGTTTGATAAGAGGAGGATAATATGGAATTTTTTACATACGTTGCTGAAAACCTTGGTTATATGGGAATAAAGACTTTAGAACATCTTTATTTGTTCGCAACTTCGTGGGCAATTGCCATAGTTGTGGGAATGGCAATAGGAATATATGTTACCCGCCCAGGAAGAGAGAGAAGTGGAAGAATAGCGCTTTCAATCACAGGAATAGCCCAGGCGGTCCCAAGCATTGCCGTTATTGCTCTCGTTTTTTTATTCATGGGAATAGGCCCAGCCCCGGCGATCTTCGCTCTGTTTTTATACAGCATAGTTCCTATAACTTTTAACACGGCATCTGGACTTTTCGGCATTGATAAAGGTATGAAAGAAGCGGCAAGAGGAATGGGAATGACTAAAAGAGAAATCCTGTGGAAAGTAGAAATCCCAAACGCTATGCCTACTATTTTTTCAGGAATAAGAAATGCAGCCATAATAAATTTAGGAACAGCTACAATCGCGTCAGCCATAGGTGCTGGGGGATTAGGAGAATTAATTTTTATAGGTCTTGGGACTTTTAAATTCGAGATGATATTAGCTGGAGCTATTCCAGTATCTATAATGGCCGTTTTAATTGATTTTGCACTCTCTATAATACAAAGCAAAATGACTTCGGAAGGTATTAAGTTACAAAATGAATAATGAAAAAAACTTTTAAATGGAGGTGTTAACGTTGAAAAAATTGGCAGCACTTATGTTAGTTGTAGTGTTTTCTTTGACTGCAATATTTGGTGCAACTTTAACCGTAGGTGCAAAAAACTTCTCAGAACAGTATGTCCTTGGAAACTTGGCTTCACTGCTACTTGAAGAGAATGGCTTTAACGTTGTTGAAAGGTTTGGTCTTAGTTCTCTCGTCGCTAGACAAGGTTTGACAACAGGTCAGATCGATTTATATCCAGATTACACTGGAACCGCTTGGGTAACTTACCTAGGCCAAGAAGAACTGATCACTGATCCAGATGAACTTTTAGAAAAAGTCAGAGAATTAGATGCTGAAAATGGTATTGTTTGGCTTGATAGGATAAACGCTAACAATACTTATGCCCTTGCTATTCGTCAAGAAGATTACGAAAAATATGGTTTCGAAACTCTTTCTGACTTAGTTGCTTACTGGAACGAACATCCAAAAGAGTTTGTGGTAGGAGTTGGTTATGAATTCTATGAAAGACCTGATGGTTTCTTTGCCTTCGCCGAACACTATGGTTTGGATATTCCTGATTCTCAAGTATCAACTATGCAACTTGGATTAACCTACGAAGCAATTGCAAACAATAAAATAGATATTGCAATGGTTTTCGCTACTGATCCAAAAATTTTAAGATACAACCTACATGTACTAGAAGACGACCAAAACTTCTGGCCTTATTACCATATCTCTTACGCAGTTAGAAAAGATACACTTGATGAATACCCTGAAATTGAAGAAATTTTGAGACCTCTCACACTCTACCTAAACCAAGACATTTTAATAAGGCTAAACTACAGAGTTGATGTTGAGGGTGTTGAACCAGAAGTTGTTGCAAGAGATTATTTAGAAGGGTTAGGTTTGATAGATTAAACGATCTTATATTTAAACTAACAAATAAGGGTGAAGGGCATCTCTTCACCCTTATTATTTGAAGAAAAAGCTAATCGGTGATATGTCAAGGGGTAAAAACCAAAAAAATTGTTAAAAATTAGTGTAACTGACAATGCCCATACTTTCAGAAAAACTCAAAATAGGCTTGAAAACACAAAAAGATTCACTTGTATCTATTCAACTTAGTAATTCGAATAGATTCGATTTTTGCTCAGCAATGCAAAAATCATGCGAACCAACTTACGAGCCGTGAGCGCGAGGGCTCTTTTGTGTTGATGAGTGGTAACCTCGTAGTATTTTTTCCAGTAGTACTTTTCAAACTCAGGGATATAATTTTTAACGGAGCTAGCTGCTTCGATGAAATAGTATCGAAGATACGGGTTACCTGTTTTAGTCATTTCTGTCTCGTCGGAGGAATAATTCCCTGATTGACGTTTTCTCCATGTCAGTCCTGCAAATTTGGCCAAACTATCGTGAGATGGAAAGGAAGCTATCGTACCTATCTCACTGATGATGCCAGAGGAAATAACTGGACCGATACCCTTGACAGAGATGAGTGATTGATATTGGCTGGGATTAAGCCCTTTTACCGTTTTTTCAATAGCCTTATCAACGGTTTCTATTTCCTTTTCCAAGGCTTTTATTACGTTTAAAGAA